>JBDLTM010000150.1:0-6074 GCA_039805805.1 Pseudomonadota bacterium
GTAGCCGGTGCCGCCCCCGCGCGGGATGATGGTCAGCCCGATCTCGATGCAGGCCTTGACCAGGCCGGCCATCTCGGCCTCGCTGTCGGGGGTGAGAACGACGAAGGGATACTCGATGCGCCAGTCGGTGGCGTCGGTCACGTGGCTGACCCGGCTCAGGCCGTCGAACTTGATGTTGTCCTTGTGCGTGTGGCGTCGCAGCGCCTTCTCGGCCTGCCGGCGCAGCGCGGCCATCTCGTCGAAGGCGGCCGCGAACTGGCGCACCGCCAGCTGGGCAGAGGCCAGGAGCTCTCCGACCAGCGCGTCACGCCCCCCATCCTCTTCCGGGTGACGCCGCTTCTCGACCTCGCCGAGGCGGTGGTGCAGCGCCTCGACCAGCGCCTGGCGGCGCTTGGGATTGTCGAGCAGGTCGTCGTGCAGATAGGGGTTGCGCTGCACCACCCAGATGTCGCCCAGCACCTCGTAGAGCATGCGGGCCGAGCGACCGGTGTGGCGCTCCTGGCGCAGCTGGTTCAGCACGTCCCAGGCGCGGGAGCCCAGCAGGCGGATGACGATTTCCCGATCCGAGAACGAGGTGTAGTTGTACGGAATCTCGCGCAGGCGCGGGGTGTCGCCGGAGGCCTCGAGCAGTTGCTGGATCGGGGTGGGAGCGTTCATAACCAGTGAATCCTCTGCCGTTGATACGGAACCAGGGATGGTACCGCAGCGCAACAAATCCCCCTGTAAGTCTCCAGTAAGTCGATATCAGGGCAGGGATTCAGGCCTGTTGCGCGTGACTAGCGACGGCGCGGCCGACCCTTTGCTGGAGTCGCAGTCCGCGGCAGTCGCCATTGCAGCCAGCAGGCCAGCGAGCCCAGCGCCAGCACCAGCGCCGAATAGGTGACCATCTTGCCGTCGCGCCCGAAAACCAGCAGGCCGGCCAGTTGCACCCCCAAGCCGGTTGCCGCGAGCCAGCACCAGGCACGCCACAGCGCGCGGACGGAAAGGTTTCGCCGCCCCGTCACGGCGGGTGCCAGCAGCAGGGCCAGCACCAGTGCCGGCAAGGCGAAATTGACCAGGTGCAGCAGGCCGCCCCAGAGAGCGGCCGCAAGGGAGTTGCTGTACGTCAAGGCAGTGATGGAAGGACCCGGATTTGAAAATTTTATAATCCATACCCATATGGCTGTCTGGGCGCTAGGAATCAATCATCAAACCGCTCCGCTCGACTTGCGCGGGCGGTTCGCTTTCGCGCTCGACCAGTTGCCCGAGACGCTGCAGCGCTTCCGTTCCACCCTGTCGCGCCAGCCCGAGGCCACGCTGCTGTCGACCTGCAACCGCACCGAGATCTACTGCGCTGCCGACGAACTCGCGCTCGAGCCCACCATCGAATGGCTGGCCAGCACCGGTGGCGTGAGCCCGCGCGAGCTGCTCGACCACGCCTACGTGCTGCGCGAGGGCGAGGCGGCGCGCCATGCCTTCCGCGTCGCCAGCGGCCTTGACAGCATGGTGCTGGGAGAGGCCCAGATCCTGGGCCAGCTCAAGAACGCGGTGCGCGCCGCAGACCAGGCCGGCGCGCTCGGCAGCACGCTGCACCAGATGTTCCAGCGCAGCTTCGCGGTCGCCAAGCAGGTACGCAGCCACACCGAGATCGGCGCGCACTCGATCAGCATGACGGCGGCCGCCGTGCGTCTCGCCGGCCAGCTGTTCGAGGACCTGCGGGACATCCGGGTGCTGTTCGTCGGCGCCGGCGAGATGATCGAGCTGGCCGCGACCCATTTCGCTGCCAAGAGTCCCAGGGGCATGGCGATCGCCAACCGCACACTCGAGCGCGGCGAGAAGCTCGCCAGCCGCTTCGGCGCCGAGGTGCTGCGCCTGTCCGACCTGCCCGATCGGCTGCACGAGTTCGATGCCGTGATCAGCTGTACCGCGTCGACGCTGCCGCTGATCGGCCTCGGCGCGGTCGAGCGCGCGCTCAGGAAACGCAAGCACCGTCCGATGTTCATGGTCGACCTGGCCGTGCCGCGCGACATCGAGATCGAGGTCAAGAGCCTGTCCGACGTCTATCTCTACACGGTCGACGACCTCGCCGTCGTGGTCCAGACCGGCAAGGAGAACCGCCAGGCCGCCGTCGCCCAGGCCGAGGCCATCATCGACGCCGGCGTGCAGAGCTTCATGCACTGGATCGGCCAGCGCGACCCGCGCGGCGGGGTTGTCGAGCTGATCCGCGACCTCAACGACCAGGCCGACAGCTGGCGCGCGACCGAACTGGCGCGGGCGCGCAAGCTGCTCGCGCGAGGTGATGATGTCGACGCCGTGCTCGAGGCACTCGCGCGCGGCCTGACGCAGAAGATGCTGCACGGCGCACTGGCCGAGCTGCACACCGGCGACGCCGCCACGCGCCAGGCGACCGCGCAGGCCGTGTCACGCCTGTTCCTGCGCGGCCAGAGCCAGGACCGGCGCGCATGAAGCCCTTCATCCGCGAGACGCTGGAGCGCCAGCGCCTGCGCCTGCACGAGCTCGACGCGCTGCTGAGCGCGCCCGACGCCACCGCCGACCTGGAGCGATTCCGCCAGCTCACGCGCGAGCATGCCGAGACCGACGCCGTGGTCCAGCCCTGGCTGCGCTACCAGCAGCGCGAGTCCGAGCTGGCCGAGGCGCGCGCGATGGCACAGGACGAGGACGCCGAGCTGGCCGAGATGGCTCGGGAGGAAATCTCCGCCGCCGAGGCCGAACTCGCCGCGCTCGAGAAGGAACTGCAGTTCCTGCTGCTGCCCAGGGACGCCGACGACTTGCGCAACGCCTTCCTCGAGATCCGCGCTGGCACCGGCGGCGACGAGGCCGCCCTGTTCGCCGGCGACCTGGCCCGCATGTACACCCGCTACGCCGAACGCCAGGGCTGGCGGATCGAGACCGTCAGCGACTCGCCAAGCGAGCTCGGCGGCTACAAGGAAGTCGTGCTGCGCGTGGTCGGCCACCAGGCCTATGGCCGGCTGCGCTTCGAGTCGGGCGGCCACCGCGTGCAGCGCGTGCCGGTGACCGAGTCGCAGGGCCGCATCCACACCAGCGCCTGCACCGTCGCCGTCATGCCCGAGCCCGACGAGGCCGAGGCGGTCAAGCTCAATCCGGCCGAGCTGCGCATCGACACCTTCCGCGCCAGCGGCGCCGGCGGCCAGCACATCAACAAGACCGACTCCGCCGTGCGCGTGGTGCACCTGCCGACCGGCATCGTGGCAGAATGCCAGGACGGCCGCAGCCAGCACAGCAACAAGGCCAAGGCGCTGCAGGTGCTGCAGGCGCGGCTGCAGGAGAAGGAACGCAGCGAGCGCGCCGCCAGGGAGGCCGCCGAGCGCAAGGGCCTGATCGGCAGCGGCGACCGCAGCGACCGCATCCGGACCTACAACTTTCCGCAGGGCCGGCTCACCGACCACCGCATCAACCTCACGCTGTACAAGCTGCTGCAGGTGATGGAAGGCGACCTCGACGAGGTGCTGCACGCGCTGCAGCTCGCGCGCGGCGCCGAGCTGATGGCCGAGCTCGAGCAGAGCGCGGGCCAGGCCGCTCGCGGGGCGCTGGCCTGATCCAGCCGCCGCGGGCCGACGGCCTCGCACCCGGACAATACATGACCGACACCCTTCCCTCGACCGTCCAGCAGGCGCTCGCGCAGGCCCGCCGCCTGGGCCTCGACAAGCTCGATGCCCAGGTGCTGCTGCTGCACCGCCTGGGCCGCTCGCCCCACGATCGCGCCTGGCTGATCGGGCACGACACTGACGCGCTGCCGCCCGAGGTCGCGCAGGACTTTTCCGCGCTGTGCCAGCGCCGCCTGCAGGGCGAGCCGGTCGCCTACCTGACGGGCCAGCGGGAATTCCACGGCCTGGATCTGCAGGTCGACGCGCGCGTGCTCGACCCGCGGCCCGACACCGAGACGCTGGTCGACTGGGCGCTCGAGGTGCTCGCCGACATCGAAAGCCCGGATGTCATCGACCTCGGCACCGGCAGCGGCGCGATCGCGCTGGCGCTGCAGCACCGCCGGCCCGACGCCCGCGTCTGGGCGCTGGATGCCAGCCGTGACGCGCTGGCCGTGGCCCAAGCCAACGCGCAACGCCTGGCCCTGCCGGTGCGCTTCCTCCACGGCAGCTGGCTGGCAGACTGGCCCAAGCGCCAGGCCGAGGCCGCATCAGAAAACCCCCGTGCCCCCGCACTGCCCCAGCGCTTCGACCTGATCGCCAGCAACCCGCCCTATATCCGCGCCGACGACCCGCACCTGGCCGCGCTCACGCACGAGCCGCTCTCGGCGCTGGCCAGCGGTGCCGACGGACTCGAAGACATCCGCGCCATCGTGGCACAGGCGCCCGGCCACCTGCTGCCTGGCGGCTGGCTGCTGCTCGAGCATGGCTGGGACCAGGCCGAAGCGGTCGCGGCCATCCTGCGCGAGCGGGGCTTCAGCCAGATCGGGCACCGGCAGGACCTGGCCGGCCACCAGCGCTGCACCGGCGGGCGTTGGCCGCATGGAGGACAAGGATTTCCGGCGGGCGGGGATAATGCTGCCCGATCAGAACCAGAACCCGGCCGCAGGGCCGATCAACAGGAGTAAACCCATGAGCGACACCCAGCAACGCATCGACCAACTGGTCAAGAACCACGAGATCGTGCTCTTCATGAAGGGCACCGCCAGCTTCCCGATGTGCGGCTTCTCCGGCCGCGCGATCCAGATCCTCAAGGCCTGCGGCGTCGACACCCGCACCATCCAGACCGTCAACGTGCTGGAAGACCAGGAAATCCGCCAGGGCATCAAGGAATACAGCAACTGGCCGACCATCCCGCAGCTCTACATCAATGGCGAGTTCATCGGCGGCTCGGACATCATGATGGAGATGTACGAGTCGGGCGAGCTGCAGAAGGTCATCGCTGGCGAGGCTGCCTGATGAGCGAGCAGACCCCGCAAGTGCTCGACGCCGAGCAGGTGCGCGGCCAGCTGGCCCAGCTCGAGCTCGGCGACTGGGAGTACGACGAGGAAGAGCAGTCGATCACGCGCTGGCTCGCCTTCCACGACTTCGCGCAGGCCTTCGGCTTCATGACGCGCGTCGCGCTCGAGGCCGAGCGACGCCAGCACCACCCCGAGTGGTTCAACCTGTACAACCGGGTCGAGATCAGCTTCACGACGCACGACGCCGGCGGCGTCACCGCGCGCGACATCGAGTTCGCGCGCTGGGTCGAGGACGTGGCGGCCAGCGCAGGCGCCTGAATCGGCACCCGGGCGGCAATGCCGCCCCCGCTTGCCCTGCCCTCCCCCCCGAGCGACAATGAAACCTCGCTTGAGGGAGGGAATGCAAATGACCGGACAGATCGGCCGCATCAGGGAAGACATCCGCGACCAGCGCTCCGGCAAGCTGGTCTTCCTGTCGCACTGCATGCTGAACCAGAACGCCTGCGTGCGCGGGCTCGCGAGCCAGCCGGCCGTGATCCGCGAGATCGTCGACCTGGCGCTGACGCACGAGGTCGCGATCGTCCAGATGCCCTGCCCCGAGGTCAGCTACCTGGGCTCGATGCGCTGGGGCATGGTCAAGAAGATGTACGGCCATCCGATGTTCCGCCGCCATTGCCGGCAGATCGCGCAGCAGGTCTGCGACCAGGTCCAGACCTATCGCGACAACGGCCACGAGATCAAGGGCATCGTGATGCGCGACGGCAGCCCGACCTGCGGCCTCAAGTGCTCGGCGGTCGAGGCCGACGACCGGCAGACCTGGGGCGGCATGGTCTGGCATGCCAGCCCGCTGCAGCGCTTCGGCGCCACCGAGGGCGTCTACACCGAGGAACTGCTGGCCGAACTCAAGGCGCGCGGACTCGACGACGTGAAGCTGCTGAGCCTGCCCGAAGTGCCTGAGGCCGGCTCGATCCCTGACGCGCTGGCCGAGATCGACCAGGCCTTGCGCGGACAGTACTGAAGCCTTGACTCGATAGCACGGGCGGCCGGAAGGGGAGCGCCCTGCCAGCCGATTTGTTGGCCGCGCAGTGGGCGAATTAAGGGGTCGGGGTGGGTGGCCCCTGACGGCCGATTTGCTGGCCGCGCAGCGGACAGATGAGGCTGGCAGGGGCCA
>JBDLTM010000151.1:0-6060 GCA_039805805.1 Pseudomonadota bacterium
AGATCGAGCAGAAGGAAGGCCGCAAGCCCGGCCGAAAGGAAAGCCGCGATCTGCGCGACGAGATCACCCAGGAGCTGCTGCCGATGGCGTTCGCGCGCACCTCCAGCATCCTGGTCTGGATCGACCTGGACCAGGGCCGGCTGGTGCTGGACTGCGCCAGCCAGGGCAAGGCCGACGCGCTGGTGACGGCGCTGGTGCAGTGCCTGGCCGGGCTGCAGGTGGCGCTGCTCGACACCCAGGTCTCGCCGCAGGCGGCGATGACGAACTGGCTGACCGGCGGCGAAGAGGGCTGGCCGGGGCATTTCGCGCCCGGGCGCGAGGTCGAGCTCAAGAGCGGCGACGAGATGAACTCGGTCGTCAAGTTCACCCGCCACCACCTCGACGACGAGGAGATGCAGCGCCACATCGCGCAGGGCAAGCTGCCGACCAAGCTCGGGCTGGACTGGGACGGGCGCGTGAGCTTCGTGCTGACCGAGGGCATGCAATTGAAGAAACTGGCCTTCCTCGACGGCGTGTTCGAGGAGCAGGCCGGCGCCGAGGACAACGGCGGCTTTGACAGCGACATGGCGATCGCCACCGGCGAGCTGTCGGCCCTGATCACCGACCTGGTCGCGGCGCTCGGCGGCGAGACCGTGCCGGGCTGAACCCAAGATTTCCAACTTCCATCCTGCCATCCATGAACCACGACAAGCAAAAGGATCAGCCCCTGATCGACGACATCCGCCTGCTCGGGCGGCTGCTGGGCGACGTGATCCGCGAACACGAGGGGGTGCAGAGCTACGAGCTGATCGAGCTGATCCGCCAGCTCTCGGTCGCCTACCGGCGCCAGGCCGACCAGGCGGCCGAGCACCAGCTCAAGGAACTGCTCAAGGGCCTGAGCGACGACCAGGCGGTCAGCGTGATCCGCGCCTTCACCTACTTCAGCCACCTGGCCAACCTGGCCGAGGACCGCCACCATGTCCGCCGCCGTGCGGTGCACGAGCGCGCCGGCCATGTGCAGCAGGGCAGCCTGGCGCATACCTGGGAGCGCATGGACGAGGCCGGCATCGGCGCCGGGGCGATCGCCGCCATGCTGGACCAGGCCCATCTGTCGCCCGTGCTCACCGCCCACCCGACCGAGGTGCAGCGCAAGAGCATCCTGGACGCCGAGCGCGACATTGCGCGCCTGCTGGCCGAGCGCGACGCGATCCTGGGCGCGGCCCGCGGCCCGCTGGAAGGCGACCGGCTGCTGCAGCGCGAGCTCGCGGCCAACGAGGCGCAGATGCTGGCGCGCGTGACCCAGCTCTGGCACACCCGGCTGCTGCGCTTCACCAAGCTGACCGTGTCCGACGAGATCGAGAACGCGCTGAGCTACTACCAGAGCACCTTCCTGCCCGAGATCCCGCGCCTGTACGCCGACATCGAGCAGGCGCTCGACGGCCGGCCGGTCGGGCCCTTCCTGCGCATGGGCCAGTGGATCGGCGGCGACCGCGATGGCAACCCGAACGTGACCGCCGCCACGCTGCGGCTGGCCCTGCAGCGCCAGGCCAATGTGGCGCTGCGCCACTACCTGACCGAGCTGCACCTGCTGGGCGCCGAGCTGTCGCTGTCGGCCATGCTGCTGCCGGTGCCGCCTGCCATGCAGGCGCTGGCCGAGCGCTCGCCCGACACCAATGCCCACCGCCAGGATGAGCCCTACCGCCGCGCGCTGACCGGCATGTACGCCCGCCTGGCCGCGACGCTGCACGAGCTGACCGGCGGCGAGGCCGCGCCGCACGCGGTGGCACCGCAGAACCCCTATGCTGGCGCCGGCGAGCTGCTGGCCGACCTGCGTACCATCCAAGCCGCGCTGCAGGCGCAGCGCTGCGAGGCGCTGGCCGAGCACCGGCTCAAGCCGCTGATCCGCGCGGTCGAGGTGTTCGGCTTCCAGCTGGCCACCGTCGACCTGCGCCAGAGCTCGGACCAGCATGAGCTGGCCGTGGCCGACCTGCTGGCCCAGGCCCGCATCGAGCCCGGCTACAGCGCGCTGGACGAAGCGGCCAAGCAGGCCTTGCTGCTGCGCCTGCTCAACGACGCGCGCCCGCTGCAGGTGCCGGAAGCGCCCTACAGCGCCCACACCCGCAGCGAGCTCGAGATCTTCCGCACCGCGCGCGAGATGCGCCAGCGCTATGGCGCCGGCTGCATTCGCCACGCCATCATCAGCCACACCGAGACGGTCAGCGACCTGCTCGAGGTGCTGCTGCTGCAGAAGGAAGTCGGCCTGGTGCACGGCACGCTGGAACAGGGCGCTCGCGCCGACCTGATCGTGGTGCCGCTGTTCGAGACCATCGAGGACTTGCGCAACGCCGCCGGCATCATGGAGGCCTTCTACCGCCTGCCGGGCATCGCCGCGCTGGTGCTGGGCGGCGGTGCCGACCAGTACCACGAGCAGGACGTGATGCTGGGCTACTCGGACAGCAACAAGGACGGCGGCATCTTCACCAGCAACTGGGAGCTCTACCGTGCCGAGACCGCGCTGGTGGCGCTGTTCGACTCGCTGAGCCGGGAGCTCGGCCAGCCGGTGCGGCTGCGCATGTTCCACGGCCGCGGCGGCACGGTGGGACGCGGCGGCGGACCCAGCTACCAGGCCATCCTGGCGCAGCCGGCCGGCACGGTGCGCGGACAGATCCGCCTGACCGAGCAGGGCGAGGTGATCGGCTCCAAGTACGCCAACCCCGACATCGGACGTCGCAAACTGGAGACGCTGGTCGCCGCCACGCTGGAGGCCACGCTGCTGCCGCCGGCCGAGCCGGTGCCCGCGCCCTACCTGGACGCGGCGGCCGAGCTGTCGCAGGCCAGCATGGACGCCTACCGTGCGCTGGTCTACGAGACGCCTGGCTTCACCAGCTACTTCTTCAGTGCGACGCCGATCCGCGAGATCGCCGAGCTCAACATCGGCTCGCGCCCGGCCTCGCGCAAGCCGAGCGAGCGCATCGAGGACCTGCGCGCGATTCCCTGGGGCTTCAGCTGGGGCCAGTGCCGACTGACGCTGCCGGGCTGGTACGGCTTTGGCAGCGCGGTGCAGGCGCTGCAGCAGCGCCTGGGCGAGGAGGCGGCGCTGGAGCTGCTGCAGCAGATGCACCGGCAGTGGCCCTTCTTCAGCACGCTGCTGTCGAACATCGACATGGTGCTGGCCAAGAGCGACCTGTCGCTGGGGCGCCGCTACGCCGACCTGGTGCCGGATACCGCGCTGCGCCAACAGGTGTTTGCCGCGATCGAGGCCGAGTGGCACCGGACCAAGGCGCTGCTGGGCCGCATCACCGGCGCGACCGAGCCGCTGGCGGGCAACCTGGCGCTGGCGCGCTCGATCTCGCACCGCTTCCCCTACATCGACCCGCTGCACCACCTGCAGGTCGAGCTGATCAGCCGCTACCGCGCCGGCAGCCAGGCAGAGAAGGTCAAGCGCGGCATCCACATCTCGATCAACGGGATCGCGGCAGGCTTGCGCAACACCGGCTAAGGCCTGGGTTCCACTGGGTGGCGCCTGACCTGGGCTGCTGACCAGGCTGGATGCCCTAGCCGCCGCCGCGCTGCAGGTAGAGGTCGAAGCGGCGCATGAACTGCTGCCGCTCAGTCGCGCTGGCGCGCTCGAAGCGGAAGCCGACCCGTAGCCGCGGCAGCGCCAGCAGCGCGATCGACAGCGGCGGCAGGGGCTGCCAGGCCAGGGTCAGTGCCGGGCCCGGGACGGCAGCGCCAGCCGGATTGACATCGGGATCGGCGTCCTGACCTGCGCCAGTCCCGAGCTCGACCCTCGCCATGCGGCCCTGCCGGGTCCAGCGGCAGTCACCGATCGCCTCGGGCAGCCAGCGCAGCCAGTCGGACTCGCTGCAGCTCATCTCGCGCTCGAAGCACTCGGGCGGACTGGCCTGCATGCCGCTCAACCTGGACAGCCTAGCCGCCGGCGATCGGCGGCCAGATCGCCAGCGCGTCGCCGTCGGCCAGCACTCGGCTGGCGCGATCGGCCGGCGGGATGTAGACGCCGTTGACCAGCACCAGGTGGACCAGCGGCGCAGGCAGGCCGAGCGGTGCGATCGCGTCGGTTACGCTGCAACCCTCGGGCAGGGGCAGCTCGACCTGGTTCTGGCGCGCGCCGGGCGGCAGGTAGTCGCCCAGGGTGGCGAAGAGCTTGAGCGTGATCTGCATCGTCTGGTTCGCTCGTCCCCGGTCAGCGCCGGCGGCTGTCGCGCGCGCCCTGCCAGCCGTCCTGCGCCTGGGCACAGGCGAGGTAGGCCGGCATCAGCAGCGTCGGGTCGGCCTTGAGCCTGTCCTTCCATTCGCCCAGATGCACCCTGCCCTCGACCAGGCCGCGCATGGCGCCGACATGCTCGGTCCAGCCGACGCTGTTGCAGCCGACCAGCCGGTCGCCGTCGAACTGCAGGCTGAGCAGCTTGCCGCGCTCGGCGTCGACCCATTCGACCTGCTCGCCGCCGGGCACGCCCTGCCAGTTGCCGAAGCTGGTCGAGATCAGGCCCAGCGTGTCGAGCACGTTGATCTGCGTCACGCCCGGCAGCACGGCATCCTGCCCGACCATGTTGAGCGCCGCAACCCGGGCCTGCTCGGCCGCGTTGGGCTGGATCGCGCTGACGATGGTCCGGCCGTTGAAGCGGTCGAAGGCCTCGGCGCAGTCGCCCGCCGCGTAGATGCCGGGGACGTTGGTCTGCAGCCGCTCGTCGGTCAGGACGCCGAGCAGGCAGCGCACGCCCGAGTTTTCCAGGAAGCCGATGCTGGGCCTGACGCCGGTGGCGCTGATGACCAGGTCGGCCTCGACCACCTCGCCGCTGTCGAAGCGGACCCGCAACGGACCATGTGGCATGGATGACTGGTCGAGCCCGACGCTGTCGGCGATCTGGCCCTGCAGGCCCGGATCGGCCGAGGTCCCGCGCTCGATCGCCTCGACCCTGGTGCCGGTATGGACCTTGACGCCCTGGCGCTCGCACCAGGCCTTGATCATGCCGCCGGCGGCCGGCCCCATCATCCTGGGCACCATGCGGTCGCCCATCTCGACCACCGACAGCTCGACGCCGCGCTGCTTGAGCGCCTCCATGATGATGCAGCCGATGAAGCCCGCGCCCATCTGCAGCACCCTGGCGCCCGGCTTGGCGAGCTCCATGATCGCGCGCGCATCGGCCAGGGTCCAGCAGGTGTGCACGCCCGGTCCGTGGATGCCGGGCACGGGCGGCGTGACCGGCACCGAGCCGGTGGCGATCAGCAGCTTGTCGAAGGACAGGTACTGTCCGTCGCTGAGCTCGATGCAGCGCTTGTCGACGTAGAGCGACCTGGCCCGCACGCCGCGTCGGACCTCGATGCGCAGGCGCTCGAAATGGCCATCGCCCTTGCGCAGATGGGTGCCGCGCTCGTCGATGTTGCCTATCAGCAGGTAGGGAATCGCCATGCGCGAGTACGGCGGCTCGGGCTCATCGCCTACCAGCGTGATGCGGTCGTGGGGCGCGTGCTGGCGCAGGGTCTCGGCCGCGATCACGCCGGCCGGACCTGCGCCCAGGATCACATGGTGCTGCATCGCCTCAGAGCCCAAGCCTGGCCTTGGTTTCAGCGCTCGGGCGGCCCTCGGCGTCCCAGCCGCGCAGCGCATAGTACTTGGGCAGCATCTCGGGCAGCTGGTTGACCAGGCCCTTGGCCGGGCCGGTCTGGGCCGGCTCGGTCAGCAGCCTGGGCGGCAGGGAATCGTCCTTGGCGGTGAAGCCGGCCGCGTTGTTGAATTCGCGCTCCATGTTCCAGATGCGCTCGCCGATCTTCTCCAGTTCCTCGGTGGTGAACTCCTCGCCGCAGGCGGCCGCCACCTGGGGTGCGACGTCGGCCAGGCCCCAGGCGAAGCTGGTGAAGATGCAGATGCCGGCCGAATCGAAGGCGGCGGTGGCGTCCTGGAAGGCCTTGACCAGTCCGGGCTTGCCCTCTGCGGTCAGCGGATCGGTCTTGAACGGGATGCCGAGCACCTCGGATGCCACCGTGTAGCCGCGCAGGTGGCAGGCGCCGCGGTTGCTGGTCGCGTAGGCCAGGCCCATGCCCTGGATGCCGCGCGAGTCG
>JBDLTM010000152.1:0-5993 GCA_039805805.1 Pseudomonadota bacterium
GCGTGCTGCTGGTGCCGAACAAGTCGCTCGACACGCCGCACTACAAGCTCGAGCGCCTCAAGCACGACGACCCGCGCCTCGAGAACCTCGACGCCAGCTACAAGATGGCCGAAGAGGTCGAGGATGTCGCGACCTTCACCCGTCGCAGCCAGGAGCGCACCAACAAGCAGGAGCCGGTGATCAAGGGCGTGCTGCCCGATGCCAAGGCGCCGGTGGCGGCACCCAAGCCCGAGCCGGCCGCGCCCGTTGCAGCGCCTGCCCCGGCCCCGGTGGCAGTCGCCGCAGCCGCGCCCGAGACCGGCTTCTTTGCCTGGCTCAAGCGCCTGTTCGGCGTGGCGCCGACCACCGCGCCCGTCGCGCCCGCCCCGGCTGCGACCAGCGCGGCTCCGGTCGCTGCGCCTGCCGCGCGCGAAGCACGACCCGAAGGCAACCGCGCGGGCCGTGGCGGCCGCAACGGTCGCGGTGAACGCGGCGAGCGTCCGGTCGAGTCCCGCAACGGCGAGCGCCAAGGCGAGCGTGCCGTAGAGGGCCGTCGCGGCGAGCGCAACCGTGGCGAACGCGGCGAAGGCCGCAGCAGCGAAGCGCGCGAGGGCCGCGGTGAACGACGCGAAGGCCGCCGCGAGTCCCGTCCGGAACACCGAGTCGAGGCGCCAGCCAGCGAGGCCGCTCAGGTCGAGCTGAACGCGGACAACGCCAACCAGGCCGCCGCGACGAGCGAGGCAGGCACCCAGCCTGAAGGCCGCCGCGAACGTGGCGAGGGCCGCCGTCGTGGTGGTCGCGGCGAAAGTCGCCGCAGCCTGGCTGAAACCGAAGTCGCAGCCGGCGCCGAGAGCGCAGCGCCCGAAGCCGCCGAAGGCAGCACGGCCGAAGAGGCTGCGCCGGCCGAAGCCCGCGCACCGCGCGAGCGCCGCAGCCGTGACCGCTACGGCCGCGACCGCCGTGCCCGCGGAGAAGCCCAGGCGGGCGCCGAGGCTGCGCCGGCTGTGGCTGCCGAGAACGAGACCGCGCCCGAGGAGGCTCCGGCACGCTCCTACTTCACCGCACCGGTCCCTGAGGCTGCGGCCGAGCCGGTGGAGGCCAGCGGGGCGCCCGCTGCCGTGGCGCAGCAAGCGCCCATCGAGACCAGCGAGGTCGACACCACCGTTGCGGAGCCTGTCGTGACCGCGCCCATCGTCGCGGCCGAGGCCGCCGTGGCCGAAGCCCCGAAGGTCGCTGCGGCGGCTGCCCAGCCCTACCAGCTGGCCGTGCAGGAGCTCTCGGCGCTGGCCCATGGCGCCGGCCTGGAATGGGTGCAGTCCGACGCCGACAAGGTGGCGCAGGCGCAGGCCGCGATTGCCGCCGAGCCGGCGCCGGTCCGAGTGCCGCGCGAACCAAGGAAGGTCGTGCTGGTCGACGAGGGTCCGCTGATCCTGGTCGAGACCCGTCGCGACCTGGGCGCGATGAAGCTGCCGTTCGAAGCCTGACCAGCGGCCGGCCTTCTACCCGCGACACCCCGGCTGCGGCCGGGGTTTCTTGACTGCGCTCCAGGCGGCTGGGCTGCCTGGGCGCCACAATCCAGACCAAGATGGAAAACGCCAACACCAGCAGCCAGCCCGATTTCCCCGAGGTGCCCGATCTGCATTGGTCGCCCGAGCTCGAGCTCGGCGACGAGCGCATGGACCAGACCCATCACGAGATGGTCGACAGGGTCGCCCAGCTGCGCGCGCTGCCGCACGACCAGCAGCTCGACCCCTACCGCGAGCTGGTCCAGCACACCATCGAGCATTTTGCGCAGGAAGAACGCTGGATGATCGCGACCGGCTTCAGCGCCGACAACTGCCACGCCAGCCACCACGAGACCATCCTGGACACGATGCGCCAGGTCGAGTCGCATTTCCTTCAGGGCGACGAGGAAATCATCGACCGCATGGCCGCAGCGCTGGCCGAATGGCTGCCGATGCACGCCTCGACCATGGACGCCGGCCTCGCGCTGCACATGAAGAACGTCAAGTTCGACTCGACGACCGAGACGCTGGAAGATCCGTCCCTGGTCACCCCGGCGACGATGAGCGGCTGCGGCAGCGTGAGCTGCAGCTGATGCCGCCCGGCAGCCGATCAGGCGCCGAGCAATACCCCGTTGGTCAGCGACAGCATCCGGTCGCAGCGCTGCGCCAGCGCCCGGTCATGCGTGACCAGCACGAAGGCCGTGCCCTGCTCGCGCGCGAGCTCCAGCATCAGGTCGAACACGCGCTCTGCGGTGGTGCGATCCAGGTTGCCAGTCGGCTCGTCGGCCAGCACGCAGGTCGGCCGCGTCACCAGCGCGCGAGCGATCGCCACGCGCTGGCGTTCGCCGCCCGAGAGCTCGGCCGGCCGGTGCTGCAGCCGCTGCCCCAGGCCGACCCGATCGAGCCACTGCCTGGCTTCTGAAGCCGCCTGCCCGCGCGCCATTCGCCGGATCCAGAGCGGCATCGCCACGTTGTCCTGCGCGCTGAACTCGGGCAGAAGGTGGTGGAACTGGTAGACGAAGCCCAGCTGTCGGTTGCGCAGTTCGCCCTGCCGGGCCGGGCTCACGCCGGAGAGATCCTGTCCGCGCAGCAGCACCCGGCCCGAGCTCGGGGCGTCGAGCCCGCCGAGCAGGTGAAGCAAGGTGCTCTTGCCAGACCCCGATGCACCGACGATGGCCAGCGTCTCACCGGCTCGGATGTCGAGGTCGACGCCCTGCAGCACGGTCACGTCAAGCCGGCCCTCCTGGAAGCGCTTGCCCAGGCCACGCGCGCTCAGCACGATGTTCGATTCACTCATAGCGCAGCGCCTCCGCCGGGTTGACACGGCTGGCGCGCCAGCTCGGATAGAGCGTGGCCGCGAAGGCCAGCGCCAGCGAGATCAGCGCGATCGGCAGGATGTCGCCCTGCTGTGGATCGCTCGGCATGCGGCTGATCAGGTAGATGTCCTGCGGCAGGAAGCTGGCGCCGAGCAGCGACTCGAGCGCCGGCACCAGCGTGTCGATGTTGAACGCGATGCCCAGCCCCAGCAGCAGGCCCGACAGGGTGCCGATCACGCCGACCAGCGCGCCCTGCACCACGAAGATGACCATGATGCTGCGCGGGCTCGCCCCCAGCGTGCGCAGGATGGCGATGTCGGCGCGCTTGTCGGTCACGGTCATCACCAGGGTCGAGACAAGGTTGAAGGCCGCGACCGCGACGATCAGCGTAAGGATGATGAACATCATTCGTTTCTCAAGCTGGACCGCGGCGAACCAGGTCCGGTTCTGGCGCGTCCAGTCGCGCAGTAGCAGGTCGCCGCTGACCATGCCTGCGAGCTCATGCGTGACCTCGCGCGCGCGGTGGAGGTCACTGAGCTTGAGCCGGATGCCGCTCGGCCCCTCGAGCCGGAAGATGCGCGCCGCGTCGTCGATGTGCACGAAGGCCAGCGTCGAGTCGTACTCGTAGTGGCCCGAGTCGAAGACGCCGACCACGCTCATCTGCTTGAGGCGCGGCACGACGCCGGCCGGCGTCACCTGGCCGCTCGGCGCCACCAGCGTGACCGCGTCGCCGACTCGCAGGCCCATGCTCTGCGCCAGCGCGCCACCGAGCACGATGCCGAAGGCGCCCGGCTGCAGTTGCGGCAGCACGGTGTTGGCCAGCTCGCTCGCCAGGCTGGTGACGGCGGGTTCCTGCGCCGGGTCGATGCCGCGCAGCAGCACGCCCTTCATGTCCTCGCCGCGCGCGAGCAGCCCCTGGGCGGCGATGAAGGGCGCAGCGCCGACGACCTCGGGGTGTCGCTTGAGCTCCCCCAGCGTGCGCGCCGGGTCGGGCAAGGCGCCGCCGTCGGGGGTGAAGACCTCGACATGCGACAGCACGCCGAGCATGCGGTCGCGCACCTCCTTCTGGAAGCCGTTCATGACGCTGAGCACGACGATCAGCGCCGCGACGCCGAGCGCGATGCCCAGCATCGAGACGCCGCTGATGAAGGAGATGAAGCCGTTGCGCCGGGTGGCGCGGCCGGCGCGCGTGTAGCGCCAGCCGAGCAGGAATTCGTAGGGGACTTGCATGGATCTCCAGGTAGCCGACCCGAGATTGTGGCATCCCCGACAATACGAGGTTTGCGACTGGCACCAGAAGACCTTGCAGCACCTGATCGTCCCCTACGCCGCCACCAGCGCCCACCTGCCCGGGCAGGAAGCGCCGCCCCTGCCCGAACTGCCGAGCCTGTCCAGACTGCTGGCCAGGCTGCAACGTCAGGACACCGACACCGGCGACGAGTACTCGCTCAGCGCGCCGCACGAGCGAGTGCTGGCGCGCGCGCTCGGCCTGCCAGCGACGGACGGCAACATCCCCTGGGCGGCCTGGCAGGCCGGCCTATCGGGCCGGGCCTGCGCCTGGCTCACGCCCTGCCAGTGGCAGGCCAGCCTGGACCAGGTCACGCTCCAGCCGCCCGAAGGCCTGGAACTGACCGAGGCAGAGTCGCGCGCGCTGTTCGAGGCGCTGAGCCCCTGGGCCGAGGAGGATGGCATCGCGCTGGAGTACGAGTCGGCCATGCGCTGGCGCGCCGAGTCTGCGGTCTTTGCCGATCTGCCCTGGGCCAGCCTGGACCGGGTCGCGCACCGCCAGCTCGATGCCTGGCTGCCGGACGGATCGCGCCACCCGCAGGCGCGCGGCCTCCTGCGGCTGCAGAACGAGGCGCAGATGCTGTTCTACGGCCACCTCGTCAACGATGAGCGCGCTGAGCGCGGCCTGCCGCTGGTCAACGGCTTCTGGATCAGCGGCACCGGTACCTGGAACGGCCAGGCCGGGCCGATGCCCACGGTGGCAGAGGGACTGCGCCCGGCCGCACTGCGCGGCGACCTGGCCGGCTGGGCTTCAGCCTGGCAGGAACTCGACCAGGGCGAGATCGCCGCGCTGCTGCTGGCCTGCGAACAGGGCCAGGCGGTGCGGCTCACGCTATGCGGCGAGCGCAGCGCGATCAGCTGGGCCAGCGGTGCGGCCACCAGGCCCGGACTGCTCGGCCAGATCGCCTCCCTTTTCCGGCGCCGCAGCCGGATCGACCTGGCGCAAATCCTGAACCAGCTATGAAGATCATCAACCGCGAAGTTCCGCCGCGCGCCGCCTGGGCGCTCGAGCAGGAAGGCCTGCATCCGCTGCTGGCGCGCCTGTTCGCCGCCCGCGGCGTGCAAGACATCGGCGAACTCGACGACTCGCTGGCGCAACTGCATCCGCCCGAGCAGATGCTGGGCACCGATGCCGCTGCGCGCTTGCTGGCCGACGCGATGGCAGCGGGACAGCGGGTCTGCATCGTCGCCGACTACGACTGCGACGGCGCCACCGCCTGCGCCACCGCACTGCGCGGATTCAGGCTGCTCGGCGCGCCGCTGGGCTGGAGCGCCGTCGACTACCTGGTGCCGGATCGTGTCGCCGACGGCTACGGCCTCACGCCCGCCATCGCCGATCGCGTCAAGGCACGCGGCGCCGACCTGCTGGTAACGGTGGACAACGGCATCGCCAGCGTCGACGGAGTCGCGCATGCGCGCTCGCTCGGCCTGCAGGTGCTGATCACCGACCACCACCTGCCGGCCGTCGAGCACGGCCAGGTCAGCCTGCCGCAGGACTGCGTGATCGTCAACCCGAATCAGCCCGGCTGCAGCTTCGAGAGCAAATCAATAGCCGGCGTCGGCGTGATGTTCTACGTGCTGCTGGCGCTGCGCGCCGAGCTGCGCGCGCGCGGTGCCTTCGACGCCAAGACCCAGCCGCGCATCGACAGCCTGCTGCCGCTGGTCGCGCTCGGCACAGTGGCCGACGTCGTCAGGCTGGATGCGCACAACCGCCGCCTGGTGGCTCAGGGGCTGAGGCGGATCCGCACCGGCGCGCTGCCGGTGGGCCTGTCGGCGCTGTTCCAGGTCGCCAGCCGGCGCCCGGCCGCCGCCAACAGCCAGGACCTGGGCTTTGCGATCGGCCCGCGCCTGAACGCGGCCGGCCGGCTGGCGGACATGACGCTGGGCATCGCCTGCCTGACGACCG
>JBDLTM010000153.1:0-5950 GCA_039805805.1 Pseudomonadota bacterium
TCGGCCTTGATCGCGGCCGCCACGGCAACCGCCGAGGTGTCCGAACCGCCACGGCCGAGCGTGGTGATGTTGCCCTCGGGGTCGATGCCCTGGAAGCCGGTGATGATGACGACCTTGCCGGCATCGAGCTCGGCCTTGACGCGGGCGTCTTCGATCGACTCGATGCGCGCCTTGGTGTAGCTGCTGTCGGTCTTGATCGGCACCTGCCAGCCCGAGAAGCTCACGGCCTCCAGGCCTTCGGCCTGCAGCGCGATCGCCAGCAGCGCCGACGAGGCCTGCTCGCCGGTGGCGGCCAGCTGGTCGAGTTCGCGGCCGTAAGCGCTGCCCGGCTTGGCGGGCGCGAGTTCCTTGGCCAGGCCCAGCAGGCGGTTGGTTTCTCCGCTCATGGCGCTGGGCACGACCACCATCTGGTGACCGGCGCGGTGCCACTTGGCGACACGCTTGGCGACGTTGCGGATGCGCTCGGTCGAGCCCATGCTGGTGCCGCCGTATTTGTGAACGATCAGTGCCATCGTGAAAATGTGTAAGGCCGGACTGTGAAACTTTTGCGACGCCGGCTGCCAGACGCAAAACCTTGGGATTATATCGAGGGCTGGTAATCCAGCCCAGCCCCCTGGCGCAGCAGATAGCCGCTGGCGAGCTTGAGCCGGATGCGGTGGCCGCGCGTGGTGCACACGGCGATCTGGTCGAGCGCCTGCTCGAGCTGGGCCTCGCTGGGTGCGGCCTGCCAGTGCAGCCGCAGCCAGTGGCGCAGCAGGTTGGCCTGGCGAGCGCGGCTCAGGCGCTGCAAGGACTTGATCGCCGGCGGGTCGCCCACCGCCTGCAGGTCCTGCGCCGCGACCTCGTCCAGCAGCTCCTGAGCCTGCGCGGCATGACGCGCGCTGCGCGCGAGCGTCTGCGCGTAGGCGGGAAACGATTCGGCGAAGGCCGGCAGCAGGCGCGCGCGGATGCGGTTGCGCGTGTAGCGCTCATCGGCATTGCTCGGGTCGACGACGTAGGCGATGCCCTGCGCGTCGAGCCAGTCGCGCAGCGCCTGAGCATCGACGCCGAGCAGCGGGCGCCCGAAGCGCGCGCCGTGGCGCTCGAAGGATTCGGCCATGCCGGCCAGGCCCGGCAGGCCGGCGCCGCGGCTGAGCGCGAGCAGCAGGGTCTCGGCCTGGTCCTGCGCATGCTGGCCCAGCAGGACGCAGGCCGCGCCCGAAGCCCGCGCAGCGGCAGACAGTGCTTGGTAGCGGGCCTGGCGCGCGGCGTCCTCGGGGCTCTGGCCCGGGGCATGGCGCGCATCGACGCGCAGCACGGCCAGGGGAATGCCCAGGCGCGCGCAGCAGTCGCGTGCGTGGCGCTCGAAGTCGTCGCCGGCGGCCTGCAGGCCGTGATGCACATGGATGGCCCGCACCCGACCGGGCCAGAGCTGGTGTGCCGCCAGCAGCAGCGCGGTGGAGTCGGCGCCGCCGCTGTAGGCGACGGCCCAGGGCTGGACTCCGGCAGCAGCGGCAGCGCCGGCTTCAAGGGGAAATCGTGCGGCCCAGGCGCGCAGCGCGCCCAGGCAGGGGTTGTCAGCCGCGGCGGCCGCCCTTGGCATCGGCCTTGGTGTCGGTGAAGCGACCGTAGCTGTTGAGGCGCTCGTAGCGGCGCTCGATCAGCGCGTCGGTCTTGAGATCGGCCAGCTGGCGCCAGGCGTCGGCCAGCGCGCGCTTGAGGCTGGTCGCCATCGCCTGGTGGTCGCGGTGCGCGCCGCCGACCGGCTCGTTGACGATCTTGTCGACCAGTCCCAGCGCCTTCAGGCGATGCGCGGTGATGCCGAGTGCCTCGGCCGCGTCGCTGGCGCGCTCGCTGGTCTTCCACAGGATCGACGCGCAGCCTTCCGGGCTGATGACCGAATAGACCGAGTACTGCAGCATCAGCACCTGGTCGGCGACCGAGATCGCCAGCGCGCCGCCCGAGCCGCCCTCGCCGATGATGGTCGAGATGATCGGGACCTCGAGCTGCGCCATCTCGAAGATGTTGCGACCGATCGCCTCCGACTGGCTGCGCTCCTCGGCGTCGATGCCGGGATAGGCGCCAGGCGTGTCGACGAAGGTGAACACCGGCAGCTTGAACTTCTCGGCCAGCTTCATCAGGCGCAGCGCCTTGCGGTAGCCCTCGGGCTTGCTCATGCCGAAGTTGCGCGCGGCGCGCTCCTTGGTGTCGCGGCCCTTCTGGTGGCCGATGACCATGCAGGGCTGGCCATTGAAGCGTGCCAGTCCGCCGATGATCGACAGGTCGTCGGCGAAATGGCGGTCGCCATGCAGCTCGACGAAATGGGTGAAGATGGCGTCGACGTAGTCCAGCGTGTAGGGCCGGTCGGCGTGGCGCGCGATCTTGGTGATCTGCCAGGGGCTGAGCTGGCTGTAGATGTCCTTGGTCAGCTGCTGGCTCTTCTTGCTCAGCTGCTCGATCTCTTCCGAGATGTCGACCGCCGATTCGGTCTGGACGTAGCGCAGTTCTTCGATCTTGTTCTCGAGTTCGGCAATCGGTTGCTCGAAGTCGAGGAAATTCTTTTTCGCCAAGGTGAACTCCTTTGGTCGGTTGTATGGGCGTGCAGCGGGGGATCGCTCAGTAGGCGACCGGCACGGGGTCCAACGAGCGCCAAATATACCAAGTCGCGACGCTGCAGTAAGGGGACCAGGCGGCGGCGACTTCGCGCGCCTCGCTGCGGCTGACCGGCTCGCCCGAGAAGTAGCTCTCGCTGATGCCGCGGATCAGGCCGACGTCGTCGAGCGGCAGCACGTTGGGGCGCAGCAGGTAGAAGATCAGGAACATCTCGGCCGTCCAGCGGCCGATGCCGCGGATCGCGACCAGCTCCTGGATGATGGCCTCGTCGTCCATGTCATGCCAGCCCTCGACATGCAGCTCGCCCGAATCGAAATGGCGTGCCAGGTCGTTGAGGTAGTCGACCTTGCGGGCGCTCAGGCCCGCGGCGCGCATGTCCTCGGGGGTGAGCGCCAGCACGCCGGCGGGGGTGAGCTCGGGCAGCAGCTTGACGAAGCGGTTCCAGACCGCCTGCGCCGACTTGACCGAGATCTGCTGGCCGATCACGCTGCGGGCCAGCGTGGTGAAGGCGTCACCGCGAGACTGCAGCGTGGCGTCGGGAAACTGCGGGATGAGCTTCTTCATCACGCGGTCGCGCTTGACCAGGTGGCGGCAGGCCTCGGCCCAGTAGGCCGGGCGCAGGGGCAAGGCGTCAGCGCCATTCTGCTCGCCCACCGCCAAGCCGGGCAAGCCAGTCGGGACTCTGACCATCTCAGGCGCGTTCCCAGCTGGTGCCGGCGGCGCCGTCCTTGAGCACGACGCCCTGCTCGAGCAGTTCCTTGCGGATGCGGTCGGCTTCGGCCCAGTTCTTGGCCGCCTTGGCCGCGGCACGGGCCTCGATCTGCGCCTGTATGGCGGCCTCGTCGAGTCCGCCGGCAGCTCCGCCCTGCAGGAAGGCAGTCGGCTCCTCCTGCAGCAGGCCCAGGATGGCGCCGAGGGCCTTGAGCAGGCCGGCGCGCTCGCCCGAGCGGCTGCGGTTGACCTCGCCGGCGAGCTCGAACAGCACCGCGACCGCCTCGGGCGTGCCGAAGTCCTCGTCCATCGCGGCCTTGAAGCGCGCGGCGTATTCGTCCGCCCAGTCGATCGCGACCTCGGCTGCCGGGACGGAAGCCAGCGCGGTGTAGAGGCGCTTGAGTGCGTTGCGCGCGTCGTCGAGATGCGCGTCGCTGTAGTTCAGCGGGCTGCGGTAGTGCGCGCGCAGGATGAAGAAGCGCACCGTCTCGGCGTCGTACTGCTCGAGCACCTCGCGGATGGTGAAGAAGTTGCCCAGGCTCTTGGACATCTTCTCGTTGTCGACGCGAACAAAGCCGTTGTGCATCCAGAACGCCGCCAGCGGCTTGCCGCTCGCGCCTTCGCTCTGCGCGATCTCGTTCTCGTGGTGCGGGAACTGCAGGTCGGCGCCGCCGCCGTGGATGTCGAAGCTCTCGCCCAGCATCTCGCAGCTCATCGCCGAGCACTCGATGTGCCAGCCCGGGCGGCCCAGGCCGTAGGCGCCGTCCCACTTGGCCTCGGCCGGCTCGTCGGCCTTGGCGGCCTTCCAGAGCACGAAGTCGAGCGGATCCTGCTTGCCGTCGTCGACCGCCACGCGCTCGCCGGCGCGCAGGTCGTCCAGGCTCTTGCCCGACAGCTTGCCGTAGCCCTCGAACTGGCGCACGGCGTAGTTGACGTCGCCATTGGCGCTGCGGTAAGCCAGCCCTTTCTGTTCCAGCTTGCCGATCAGGTCGAGCATCTGCGGCACGTACTCGGTCGCGCGCGGCTCGAAGGTCGGGCGCTCGATGCGCAGCGCGTCGGCGTCCTGGTGCAGCGCGTCGACCATGCGGTCGGTCAGGCTGCGGATGGTCTCGCCGTTCCTGAGCGCGCGCGCGATGATCTTGTCGTCGATGTCGGTGACGTTGCGCACATAGGTGACGCGATAGCCGCTGGCCTTGAGCCAGCGCTGCACGACGTCGAAGGCGACCATCGAGCGCGCATGGCCGAGGTGGCAGAGGTCGTAGACCGTCATGCCGCAGACATAGAGTCGCACATGGCCGGGCTCGATCGGGGAGAAGTCGTCGACGCGCCGCGTCAGCGAGTTGTAGATGCGCAAGGTCATGGGGAGCTTGGGGGCAGGACCCCTCAGATACAATCTTTTGCAGTATATCGGCGCCGGCTGACGGGTTCCTGCTTGACAGAGAACCCGCGGCCGCGCAAGGTCGCGTATTGTGCCTGTTTTGGCGCACCCAACGCCCATAACCCTGTTCCACACCACCCTTCATGCCGTTCTTGCGCCCCGGATCCCTCGCCGCGATACCCACCGCCCTGGCCCTGCTGCTCGGACTGGGCGCCCTGCCGGGAGTCACCGAGGCCCAAGTCACGGTCAAGGCCACGCCGACCATCGGCTCGACGCAGCCGGAAAACGCCTACGACGAGATCGCGCGCCTGCTGGGCGCGGGCTTGCCGCAGGAGGCACTCGAGAAGCTGGCGCCGCGCCTGCAGGCCAGGCCGCGCGATCCGCAGCTGCGCTTCCTCAAGGGCGTGGCGCAGAGCCAGTCGGGGGAGGCACAGGCCGCACAGGAAACCTTCACCGCACTGACCCAGGACTACCCCGAGCTGCCCGAGCCCTACAACAACCTGGCCGTGCTGCACGCCGGCGCCGGCCACCTCGAGCAGGCGCGCGCCGCGCTCGAGACGGCCATCCGCCTGAGCCCGGGCTACGCGACCGCGCAGCTGAACCTCGGCGACGTCTACGCCCGGCTGGCCGCCAGGGCCTGGCAGCGCGCGCTCGAACTCGAGCCTGCCAATCCGGCACTGCGCCCCAGGCTGCAGGTCCTGCAGCAGCTGCCGTCCGAGGCGATCGCGCGCTGACGCCTGCCCCGCCCTCCGCACTGGAAACCCCCATGAAAAGACGCTCCCTGACCCGACTGCTCGCTGCCGGCGCGCTCGCGCTGTGCGCCGCCCTGCCCGCGCAGGCCCAGAACCCCGCTGCGCAGCGTGTCAAGCTTGAAACGAGCATGGGCAACATCGTGCTCGAGCTCGACGCCCAGAAGGCGCCCAGGACGGTCGCCAACTTCGTCCAGTACGTCAAGGACAGGCATTACGACGGCACGGTGTTCCACCGCGTGATCGACGGCTTCATGATCCAGGGGGGCGGCTTCACCGCCGACATGCAGCAAAAGCCGACCCGGTCCAGCATCCAGAACGAGGCCGACAACGGCCTCAGGAACACCCCGCTGACGGTCGCGATGGCGCGCACGCAGGACCCGCATTCGGCCTCGGCGCAGTTCTTCATCAACGTCGCGGACAACCGCTTCCTCAATCACACCCAGCCGACGCTCAACGGCTGGGGCTACGCCGTGTTCGGCAAGGTCGTCGCCGGCGCCGACGTGGTGGACAAGATCCG
>JBDLTM010000154.1:0-5928 GCA_039805805.1 Pseudomonadota bacterium
TGCAGCGCGGCAGGGCAGTGCAGAACGCCTTGCAGGGCGGCATCGAGCAGCTGCAGAGCCAGTTCCTGCCGCAAAAACCGGCTGGAAATCCCTGCCTGCCCTGTCTGGACGAGAGTTCTGCCTTGGCACGCCGGCTGCGGATCGAGAAGCGCCAGCGCCTGATCCTGCACGGCGAGAACAGCGCCGACCCCGCGGTGCGGGCGGCTGCCCGGCAGCTCAAGGACGACATGCACGCGGTCGAGCTGGCCAGGCTGTCGGACAACAGCTACGCCCAGTTCGACCCGAAGGCGGGCCCTAAGCAGAAGAAGCCGCCTGAGCCTTGGGAGGCGATGACGCCGGAACAGGCCAACAAAGCTAACATCGATTCGACTTTGCTGAAAGATGCAAAGGCTGTCATTTACACCTTACCACCTGACTTCCCCTTTGATCCCAAGACCGTGGTCGCATTCCGTGGCACGACTGGCGAGGCCGAAGACATCCTGACCGATCATGATCAGGCACTCGGACTCAAGACCCGGCAGTACGATGCCGCAACCGAACTTGGCAAGCAGCTTAAAGACCAGTTACCCAACGCAGAGGTTACTGGTCACTCGCTCGGCGGTGGAAAGGCGCAGGCCGCCGGCGTTGCGGGCGGGCTCAAGGGCAGCATGTTCAACTCTGCGGGCCTGCATCCGAAGACGGTCAACATGTCGCCCGCCAAGCTCGCGACCCATGCCGGCCAGTTCCAGCAGTACCGCGCCGAGGGCGAGGGTGGTGGTGATCCGTTGACAGGGCTGCAGAACTCGTTCGCACTGCAGCAGAAGGCCTATGAAGGCGCGCAGGGGCTGCAGAAGCTGGCGCAGGCCAACCAGTGGGCGCTCAATGAACTCGGCATCACCGACCCGCTGGCGCTGCTGCCGAAGTCGGCCCAGCCGCTGGCGCGCGGCCTGGTCGGGCGCATCCTCGACATCACGCCTCAGGAGGCCGCGCGCAATCTGGCCTACAGCGGCGGCCAATGGCATGTCCCGCCCGCCCTCGGCCAGGTGCGCGGGGTTCCGAGCAAGACCGAGCAGGGACGCGATACGCCGGTCGAGCAGCAGCATGGCATCGGCGGCGTGATCCACGGTCTGGAGACGCGCAAGGCTGGCGACATCAATCGCTTGCTGGCCGGCACCGGGCAGCCCGGGCCTGCCAGCGACTACATCGGCCCGATGCGGACCTAGCGAGGGCACCATGAGCGCTTTCACCGAACTCCTCTCCATCTGGTTCTTTGTTCTTCAATCCGCCTTCGGAGCTTCCATGATCACGACCGACAAGGTGTTCGCCGACCCGCAGGTCGCACAACTCGCCAGTGCTGCCCAGGACGGCGACCTGGCGCGCATCCAGCAGCTGATCAAGGGCGGCGCACCGGTCAGGTACGTCGGGCGCGAAGGCATGACGGTGACGCATTACGCGCTGCGCGCGCGGCGCAACGCGCCGCAGGTGATGGAGCTGCTGCTCAAGGCCGGCGCCGACCCGGTCTCGATGCTGTCGAACGGCAACAACGTGCCGCACTATGCGGTCTCGCGCGACAACGCCGACCCCGAGGTGGTCAAGGTGCTGCTGGCGCACGGGGTCGGACCGAACTGGTTTCCGCCGCCCGGCAGCGACTATCACGAGTTATCTATGTTGCAGGCAGCCATAATGGGGCACAACCTGCCCGTCATCAAACTGCTGGTGGAGCGCGGAGCTGATATCAATTATGTTCACCCATTCAGGGGCAGTGCTCTGCATTTTTCTTTGTCCGGAACGGATTTCTACATGGCGGCTTACCTCGTCGAAGCGGGGATTAACTTGCAACTGCTGAATAGCACTTCGCCCGAGATCAAGAGTCCGCGCACCGTACGGCGCACAGCTATCGAAAAATTCTGCCATTTCGACGGTGGCAAGCGCGGCGACGACCCCCTGCCCGAAATCGCCGCCGGCTGGCGCGTCTTCACCGCCGCGCTGGCCAGGCGCGGCGTCACCATGCCTTGCGGCCTGTGATGCTGCGGGGCAGAATGGACGCACCAGCCTTCAAGGAGACGCCATGGAACCCCATGTCCCGCAAAAAGCCCCCTACGCCGTCGAGGTCGAGGCGGGCAAGAGCTATTTCTGGTGCTCCTGCGGCCAGAGCCAGAAACAGCCGTTCTGTGACGGCTCCCACAAGGGCAGCAGCTTTGCGCCCATGAAGTGGGAGGCACCCGAGAGCAAGACGGTCTATTTCTGCGGTTGCAAGCACAGCGCGAACTCGCCGCTGTGCGACGGCGCGCACAAGAAGCTCTGATGAAGTTCTGATCAGGGGTTGCCGGGGTGGCAGGGGAGCCGTTGGCCGATTTGCTGGCCGCGCAGCGGACAGATGAGGCCGGTGGCTCCCCTGCCACCCCGGCCCCTTCTTCACCGACTCAGCGTCACTTGCCGATCAGGAATACCGCCGGCAGGTCCAGCGGCAGTTCCGGCGCGCGCTTCTTCCAGTCGGAAACGAGCGCGCTGGCCACCTTCTGCTGTGGCAGCGTCATGCCGCAGGCCACGGCCAGCCGGGTGCTGGGCTTGAGCGCCTGCAGCAGACCCTGCAGCAGCGCAGCGTTGCGATAGGGCGTCTCGATGCAGAGCTGGGTCTGGCCGGTCTTGTGCGCCAGCGCCTCGAGCTCGCGGATGCGCTGCGCGCGACCGGTGGGGTCGGCCGGCAGGTAGCCGACGAAGGCGAAGTTCTGCCCGTTGAGCCCACTGGCGGCCAAGGCCAGCATCAGCGAGATCGGCCCGACCAGCGGCACCACCTCCAGCCCGAGCGCATGCGCGGCGCGCACCAACGAACTGCCCGGGTCGGCGATCGCCGGCATGCCGGCCTCGCTGACCAGGCCGATGTCGTGGCCCTGCAGCGCTGCAGCCAGCATCGGCCTGGCGTCGAAGCCGCCGCCCGCGTCATGGTCGCCCTTCTTGTGCACCTCGCGCGGCAGCTCGGTGATCTGCTGCTCCTGCAGCGGCGCTGCCAGCGGCTGCTGCGCGCCGACGCGCTTGAGGAAGGCGCGCGTGCTCTTGGCGTTCTCGGTGATCCAGTTCGTGATGCTGGCAGCGACTTCGACGGTCTGTGTCGGCAGCGCAGCGCCGAGCCCGGCGTCGACCTCGCAGCCGAAGTCCAGCGGCGTCGGCACCAGATAGAGGCGCCCCGGTTTCTGCGGCGCGCTCATGGGATCTGCAGCCCGGCCTGGCGCAGCAGGCGCGCGGTGTGGATCAACGGCAGTCCGATCAGCGCGGTCGGGTCGTCGTTGTCGATGCGTTCCAGCAGTGCGATGCCAAGGCCCTCGCTCTTGGCGCTGCCGGCGCAGTCGTAGGGCTCCTCGGCGCGCAGGTAGCGCTCGATGGTCGCACCGTCGAGCTCGCGGAACACGACCTCGACCACGGCGAGCTCGCCGGCCTCGAAACCGGTCTCCTGGCAGACGACCGCCAGCGCGGTCTGGAACTTGACGGTCCTGCCGCTCATGCGGCGCAGTTGCGCCACGGCGCGCTCGTGGTTGCCGGGCTTGCCAAGCGGCTCGCCGTCGAGGTCGGCGACCTGGTCGCTGCCGATCACGATTGCGTCCGGGCGCTGGGCGGCCACGGCGCGCGCCTTGGCCAGTGCCAGGCGCTGCGCGAGCGCGGCCGGCGCCTCGCCGGGCCGCGGGGTCTCGTCGACATGCGGGCCGACCACGTCGAAGGACAGGCGCAGGCGCTGCAGCAGTTCGCGCCGGTAGCGCGAGGTCGAGCCCAGCACCAGCGCGCGGCTGGCGGAGGTGAGATTTTCTTGCGTCATGGGCGCTATTGTCAGGATTTTTGTCACCTGGGTCGGTTAAGTTCGGGCGGATGGATCAGATGGCTCATGATGAAACGGCGTGGCATGTCCTGTGCCCGGCCGAAGCTCTCCGGGAGGCTGGACAGGCTCAGGCCTTCGGAGTGATTCATCAAGGCCATCGCTGTCGCGCCTTCGCGATCCGATTCCAGGGCCAGGTCCACGCCTACCTGAACCGCTGCAGCCATGTCGCGATGGAACTGGACTGGCTTCCGGGGCGATTTTTCGATGCGCAAGGTCAGCATCTGGTCTGTGCCGCCCATGGAGCGTTGTTTTTACCCGACACTGGAGCCTGCGTCGGCGGTCCCGGGCGTGGTCCTCTTGTCAGAATAACTGTCTTGGAGCGGGATGGTGTCGTGTACTGGCAATCAGGGCCGGCGCTCGGTCCCGACAACACCTGATTTCCCCCCATGCAAGACCCCTCATCCGATAGCGCCGCTGGCTCCAGCCCGGCTGCGTCCAGCCCCAACGCCGGCAGCGACAGCAACTGGGAGCGCCAGACACTGGAGCGGCTGGCCTTCGCCGCGCTCGAGGAGCAGCGTGCCGCGCGCCGCTGGAAGGTCAGGCTGCGCCTGCTCTGGCTCGCCTTTCTGTCGGTGCTGCTGTGGCTGGTCTATCGCGAGATGCCTGATGCCCAGGTCCCGAGCTCGCCGCACACGGCGATGATCGAGATCCGCGGCGAGATCTCGCATGACACCGAGGCCAGCGCCCAGTTCATCCTGGGCTCGCTGCGCTCGGCCTTCGAGGACGAGGGTGCCAAGGCGGTCGTGTTGCTGATCAACTCGCCAGGCGGCAGCCCGGTTCAGGCCGGGATCATCAACGACGAGATCCATCGACTCAAGAAGCTGCACGACAAGCCGGTCTACGCCGTGGTCGAGGAGACCTGCGCCTCGGCGGCGTATTACATCGCGGCGGCGGCCGACCAGATCTTCGTCGACAAGGCCAGCATCGTCGGCAGCATTGGCGTGCTGATGGACGGCTTCGGCTTCAACCGGCTGATGGACAAGGTGGGCGTCGAGCGCCGGCTGCTGACCGCAGGCGAGAACAAGGGCTTCCTCGATCCCTTCAGCCCGCAGAACGCGACGCATCGCGCCTACGCCCAGCAGATGCTCGACGAGATCCATGCCCAGTTCATTTCCGTCGTGCGCGAGGGGCGCGGCGACCGTCTCAAGGAAACGTCCGAACTGTTCAGCGGCCTGGCCTGGAGCGGCCAGAAGGCGGTCGCGCTCGGCCTGGCTGACGGTTTCGGCAGCCTGGACCAGGTGGCGCGCGAGGTCGTCAAGGCCGAGGACATCATCGACTACACCCAGCACGAGAACGTGGCCTCGCGGCTGGTCAAGCGCTTTGGCGCCGGCGTCGGCGAGAGCGCCACGCTGCTGTTGCAGCGCGCCGCGCCGGCGCTGCGCTGAGGAACGAGGGATGGACGAGTTGCTGGTCGTCGGCGGCGGCATGGCCGGCCTGGGCGCTGCGCTGGTCGCGCAGCGCGCGGGGCTCCAGGTCACGCTGCTGGAGCAGGCGGACCAGTTCTCCGAGGTGGGGGCGGGCATCCAGCTCGGGCCCAACGCGGTGCGCGTGCTGCACGACTGGGGGCTGGACGTCGAGCTGCGCGCGGTCGCAGCCTTCCCCGATGCGCTGAGGGTGCGCGACGCCCGCTCTGGCGGCGTGCTGGGGCAGCTGACGCTGGGCGAGGCGATGCGCCAGCGCTACGGCCAGCCCTACGCCACGATACACCGCGCCGACCTGCACCGCATCCTGATCGATCGGGTCCAGGGCCAGGTTGATTGCCGGCTGCGCCAGCGCGTGCAGGGCTTCGGGCAGGATGGCTCAGGTGTCAGCCTGCGGACCGAGGACGGCGCGCAATACCGGGCCGACGCGCTGCTGGGCTGCGACGGCCTCTGGAGCCGGATCCGCGCCCAATTGCTGGCCGACGGCAAGCCGGTCTTCGGCGGCGACCTGGCCTATCGCGGCCTGGCGCGACTGGCTGATCTGCCGCCCGAGCTGCGCCGCAACGAGGTCACCGCCTGGCTGGCGCCGGGCCTGCACGCGGTGCACTATCCCGTGCGTGGCGGCGAGTGGATGAACGTGGTCGTGGTGGTCGAGGGCGA
>JBDLTM010000155.1:0-5925 GCA_039805805.1 Pseudomonadota bacterium
CCGAGGCGCCGGCAATGATCAGCTTCGGACGGGTCTCGCGCGCCTTGGCCTCCATCGCGTCATAGTCGATCTCTTCCTTGTCGTTGAGACCGTATGACACGACGTTGAACCACTTGCCCGAGATGTTGAGCGGCATGCCATGGGTCAGGTGGCCACCCTCGGCCAGGCTCATGCCCATGATGGTGTCGCCGGGCTTGAGGAAGGCCAGGAAGACAGCCTCGTTGGCCGAGGCGCCGCAGTGCGGCTGCACGTTGGCGGCCTCGGCGCCGAAGATCTGCTTGAGGCGGTCGATCGCGAGCTGCTCGACGACGTCGACGTTCTCGCAGCCGCCGTAGTAGCGCTTGCCGGGATAGCCTTCGGCGTACTTGTTGGTCAGCTGGCTGCCCTGGGCGGCCATGACCGCGGGCGAGGCGTAGTTCTCGCTCGCGATCAGCTCGATGTGGTGTTCCTGGCGGGTGTTCTCGGCCTGGAGGGCGGCGAACACTTCGGGGTCGGTTTGTTCGATCAGGATGTTGCGGTCGTACATGGCAGTCATCTAGTGAGACAAGGCTCCATCAACGGTCGTCATGACCGCAGGAGCTGCCCAGGCGAACGGCGGGATTTACCGTGCACTCCCCGGTGGTGAACCACCTCGGCCGGGTCGGCCAAGAGGCCGGACCTGGCCTATCGCCAGTTGCGCACCGGCCAAGTTTATCAGGAGCTCTTGGACTTGCCCGGTTCGCTGCTGCCCGCGTCGGCTTCGAGCTCGCGTCTGGAACCCGCTGCGGGCGCCTGGACCAGCGCGCTCGAGGCCGGGCGCAGTCCCTGTGCCACGCTGCGCAGGCGCTGTTGCTCAGCCTTGACCTTGGCGATGTAGTCGCTCGCATCGCTATTGGCGGCCCCGACATAGCAGCGCAGGCCGCCCTCGGTCGATCCGGCGTTGCGGATGCAGTCCTGCAGGACCTGGACGCCAACTCGAAGGTTGGCCACCGGATCAAGCGCGGCCTGCTTGCCACCGAAGTCCTCGTACTTGTCGGAATGCACGCGGGTGAGCACCTGCATCAGGCCCTGCGCTCCAACCGGGCTCTGGGCGAAGGGATTGAAGCGTGACTCGATCGCTGCCACTGCCAGGATCAGGGTCGGATCGAGCTTGATGCGGCTGCCCAGCGCAAAGGCCTCGGCGACCAGCGCGCTGACCGGCTCGGGCGCCACGCGGTACTTGCGGCTGATCCAGTTCGCGACCTGGGCCTGCTGCCTGGGCAGTGCTGCCGTGGCACTGCCGCTGGCGGCCAGGTCGGTCTCTGCGCTGGCCAGGATTTCTCCAGACTGGCGCTGCTGCAGCCAGCCGAGCAGCTTTTGCTCGGCGTCGTCCCGCAGGACAGGGTTGGCCAGCAGCACCAGGGCAACGATGGCCAGTCCGAGGCCCAGCAGGGCCATGCTGTTGTGGGTCACCGCATACAGGAGCCTTAGCAGGCGGTCTGCGGGCTGCCGCAGCAGCCCGGGTGTATGCGGGCAGGTGGGGTTTTGCGCTGTCATAGCACACTCCTTTCTACGCTGCGATCCTGCCGGGGCAGGGTCGCGCCTTGATTGGGGGTCGCCATCGAAAACCGTTAAGGGTCATCGACTTAGCCGGGTTCGGCAGCGTCAGGCGCCTGGATTCATCACAGGCGAGGCCGGATGTTAGGAGTTATAAAATACGAAGTCAATACTTATGAATCATTTCTTGATTTCTTAAAGTTATATGTAGGCATCCGCGCCCCGGGTTTTCCCTGTAACCAGGGGCCTGCGGTTTGCCTATCGAAAAAGAGTAAGGAATTGAAAAAATCTGCTTGCCTTGCCTGCCGCGCAGGCTTATCGTTGAGTTGCCTGTCGCGAACAGGCTTTCGCCCGCATCTAGGTCCGCCCTTCTTGCCTGGCGTCAGCGACAGGAGGCAATCCCTTGCCTCCGCGGCCAGCCGGACAGCAAACTCCGGCCGCTGCCAGCAGCATCTGCAGCAAGCGCAGATGCAAAGACCCCGGACAGGCGAAGCCAGTCCGGGGTCTTGAGCTTTGGGTTGTCCTGCTGGCGCCGCTGCGGACAGCGCTCGTTCAGACTCGAGTCGCCTTGCGCCGCACGTCGTCGATATAGGCCTGCCCATCGGGCGGGCGGCCAGCGCGCTGGCTCTCCCAGATCATGCGACCCAGCGACTCCATCACCTCGTGGTGGGCGTCATGCAGCGAGTCGAACCGGGCTGCCAGCAGCTCGACCGCCTGGCGGATGCCGGGGGGCTGGTCGATCGAGCATTGCTCGCTGATGCTCAGGTGCATCGACAGGTGCAGAAAGGGGTTCTCGCGCGTCTCGGACGGCTGCTGCATGCGGCGCAGCGCCTCGTCGACGTCCGACAGGTCGGCGTGGTATTCGGGATGGAGCTGGATCCATTCATTGGCCAGCACTTCGATCGCTTCCATCGGCTGACCCAGGCGGTGCTTGGCGAGGACGGAGCAGAAGAAGCGCCGCACATCGGCTTGTGAGGGTGTGAACATGGCGTGATTTTGAACCAGCCGACGCCTGCGTGCTGTGTACAGTGCGGGGCTGGAGAAAATCATGAGCTTGACCCCGATCACCGACCCCTGGTTCTATTGCGTGGCCGTGCCGGCCGTGCTCTTGCTGGGCATCAGCAAGAGCGGCTTTGGCGCCGGCTTCGGCTCGCTCGCGGTACCGATGATGGCGCTGGCGATCAGCGTGCCGCAGGCCGCCGCGATCTGCATGCCGCTGCTGCTGGTGATGGACCTGCTCGGCATGGCGGCGTTCCGCAAGGATGTCGACTGGCGGCTGCTGCGCTTGCTGCTGCCGGCCGCGCTGGTCGGCATCGTGATCGGCGCGCTGTCGTTCCGCGCGCTGGACGCGCGCCTGGTCGCGGGCGTGGTCGGCGTGCTGACGCTGGTCTTCCTGGCGCAGCGCCTGCTGTTCCCGCCACGCGCGGACCACAAGCCGCCGCCGCGCTGGCTGGGCCTGCTGCTGAGCGCGATTTCGGGCTTCACCAGCTTCGTGGCGCACGCGGGCGGCCCGCCGATCAATGCCTACGTGATCCCGCTCAAGCTCAAGCCGGTGGTCTTCACCGGCACCATGGCCTTCCTGTTCTTCGTCGTCAACCTCAGCAAGTGGCTGCCCTATGCCTGGCTCGGCCTGCTGGACTGGCGCAATATGGCGACCTCGCTGGTGCTGCTGCCGCTGGCGCCGCTGGGGGTCTGGATCGGCGTGCGCATGGCGCGTCGCATCTCGCCGGTGCTGTTCTACCGGGTGGTCTATGTCGGCATGTTCCTGACCGGGCTCAAGCTGGTCTGGGACGGCTGGTTCTGAACTGCCGCTTCAGCTGCCGCCGGCAAAGCCGTTCTGGCGCCAGGCCTCGAAGGCCAGCACAGCGACCGCGTTCGACAGGTTGAGGCTGCGCTGGCCCGGGCGCATCGGCAGGCGCAGGCGCTGCTCGAGAGGGAAGCGCTCGCGCAGCTCGGGCGGCAGGCCGGCGGTCTCGGAGCCGAACACCAGCCAGTCGCCGGGCTGGAAGGCGACCTCGTGCGCCGGCCGCGAGCCACGCGTGGTGAGCGCGAACAGGCGCTGCGGGTCGGGCTGCATCGCCTGCAGGAAGCTGTCCCAGTCGGCATGACGGCGCAGCTCGGCGTATTCGTGATAGTCGAGGCCGGCGCGCCTGAGCAGCTTGTCGTCCATCGAGAATCCGAGCGGTTCGATCAGGTGCAGCTGGCAGCCTGTGTTGGCGCAGAGCCGGATCACGTTGCCGGTGTTGGGCGGGATTTCGGGGTGAACGAGAACGATGTTGAACATGGATCAATCCAGGGTGGGGGCCGGCGTGCGAGCCAGCACAAGCGCGCTGACCTCGGCCGCGCCGGCTTCGAGCAGCACGGCAGCGGCGGACTGCAGCGTGGCGCCCGTCGTCATGACGTCGTCGACCAGCAGCACACGGCGGCCCTGCAGTCGCGGCCGTGCGGATCCTGCGACGAAATAGGCCTGCATGGCGTACGCGATGCGCTGCTCGCGCGGCAGTTCGTGCTGAGCCCGCGCCTGGGGGCGGCGCTGCAGCAGGCCGGCCTGGGCGGGGGGCGCAGGGCGCAGTTCGCGCCGCAGGGCCTTGACCAGTTCCCAGGCCTGGTTGTAGCCGCGTTCGCGCAGTCGCTGCGGGCTCAGCGGCACCGGCAGGATCAGGTCGGTCTGCGCCAGCTGCTGGGCCAGGCCCGGGGTGGCGGCCAGCAGCGGGGCCAGCTGGGCGGCCCAGGCCGGGTCGTGCTTGAGCCGGGCGAGCAGCGAGGACCAGGGATGGTCGTAGTCGAAGCGGGCCAGGCATTGGCTCAAGGCCGATGGTCCGGCCTCGGCGCAGCGGCTGCAGCGTTCCAGGCCGGGCGCCAGCGCCAGCGCGCAGCCCGGGCAGCGTGGAACGCTGCGGCCATGCCTGGCCTGGCATTCGGCGCAGACCGGCCTGGCCGGCCAGCGCGCGCAGATTGCGCAGCTGGCAGGCCAGCTGTCGAGCCAGCGGCGCAGCAGGTCTTTCATGCGGCGACTATACTGCGGCGCCCGCGGTGCCGTTCGGCCCCTTTCTCAGCCCAGCGTTCAGACTCCACACCATGCAAGCAGACAGCACCGGCCAGGAAAGGCCTGTTCCCAGCCTGGACCCCGTTGCCGCGCGCCGCTGGCGCGAGCGCAGTCGCGATGCCAGCCCCTGGCTGCACGAGGAGGTCGGCGCGCGCATGGCCGAGCGGCTGCGCTGGATCAAGCAGCAGCCGAAGGAATGGCTGGACTGGTCTGCGCTCAACGGCGGGCTGCAGGCGCACCGACAGGTGGCCGAGCTCTATCCGCAGGCCAAGGTCCTGCTGGCCGGCGACGGCAGCGAGGCCGCGCTGCTGGCGCTGCGGCGGCAGACGCCGCGCAGCTGGAATCCGCTCAAGTGGCTGGGATCGGGCCCGGCGCTGCACGATGCCGGCGCCGGACCGGTCGGGCTGCTGTGGGCCAACATGGCGCTGCACCAGGATCCGCTGCCGCGCACCCTGCTGGGCCGCTGGCAGGAGCTGCTGGCGGTCGACGGCATCCTGATGTTCTCCTGCCTCGGGCCCGACAGCCTGCGCGAATTGCGCGCCGTCCATGCCAGCCTGGGCTGGCCTGCGCCGGCGCATGAGTTCACCGACATGCACGATTGGGGCGACATGCTGGTCGAGGTCGGCTTTGCCGAGCCTGTGATGGACATGGAGCGCATCACGCTGGCCTATCCGGACGCGGCGCGCCTGCTGTGCGACCTGCGCGACTGGGGCCGCAACCTGAACCGGGCGCGCTTTCCGGGCTTGCGCGGTCGCGGCTGGCGGCAGGCGCTTGAGCGCGCGATCGAGCAGGGCCTGCCGCGCGACGAGCAGGGCCAGCTGCTGCTGAGCTTCGAGGTCATCTACGGCCATGCGGTCAGGCCCAAGCCGCGCGTCAGGCTGGAGTCGACCAGCACGGTCTCGATGGAGCAGATGCGCGCCATGCTGCGCCAGCCGCGCGACTGATCTGGCGCAAGCCTGGCGCGGCTCTAAGGCGGGACAATAGCACCATGACCATGCATTTACGACATCCTGCCAGGGGCGCACGCCGGCGCTGGCTGGCTGCCGCGGCCGGCCTGCTCTCTGCCAGCGTGCTGCTGCAAGCCTGCAGCGACAAGCCGGCCTTCAGGGGCATAGACCTCACCGGCGCCGACTATGCCCAGGCCTTGAGCCTGCCGGACCAGAACGGGCGAATGCGCAGCCTGGCCGACTTCAAGGGCCAGGCAGTGGTGCTGTTCTTCGGCTACACGCAGTGCCCCGATGTCTGCCCGACCTCGCTGCTGGAACTGGCGCAGGCCAAGCGCTTGCTCGGCGCCGACGGCGAACGGCTGCAGGGCCTGTTCGTCAGCGTCGACCCCGAGCGCGACACGCCCGATATCATGAAGG
>JBDLTM010000156.1:0-5902 GCA_039805805.1 Pseudomonadota bacterium
CAGCGGCACCCACTGGTCGTTACCGACCTTCTCGCGCGGATCCTTGCGGTCCCGCACCTTGACCAAACGCCGTTCGGCGTCCAGATCCTCCCACAACAGGCTTGTGACTTCGCCCCGGCGCATGGCGGTCAGCACCGCGAATCGCACCGCATCGGCGAAAACCTTCCCCCTATCTGATTCCAGCAGCGCCTCGATGCGCTCGAGCTCGTCCTCGGTCGGCCGGCGCTCGCGCTTGCCACCCCCACCGATCAGCTTCAGGTGTGCCAGCAGCGGCCGCGCCTTGCCCACCACATCCGGCAGATCCAGGTGCAGCGCCGCGCCCACCAGGCGCATCACCGTGCCCAGCTTGCTGATGTCCATGTTCACCGTGTACGGACCGGCTCCCATGTCGGACCTGGTGCGCGCGTAGTTGACCAGGTCGTCAGGCGTCATCGATGTGACGTCGCGGTCGCCCAGGTGTGCCGACAGCATCTGCAGCATGTAGTGCTCGTTGGCGGTGTCGTCGATCGGCCGGCTTTTCGCACGCAGCTTGCGGTACTTGTCGATCATGTCCGCGACCAGCAGCCGATGGCCCAGCACGTCCTGCGCTTTGGGCACCAGGTCGCGGTCGATGTCGGCCTCGATGGCGCGCGCCCAGCGCTCCGCCTGGGTCTTGGTCGGGAAGGTTTTGCAGTAGGATGGATGGCCTTTGCGACGCACAAGTGCGCGCCACTTGCCCCTGACTTCGACGATGCTTGCCATGTGTAGTGATACCGTATCAATCGTGTATCACCCGCATTATCAAACAGGCGCAAAACAGCGCAACGTGGCGCAAGGCTCCTAGAGGAAAACCGGCTAGAATCTTGGGCAACCTCTCCGTAGTTCAATGGATAGAACGGCCGCCTCCTAAGCGGCAAATACAGGTTCGATTCCTGTCGGGGGGACCAGAGCAAAGGCCGGCAAGGTGCATCACCTTCCGGCCTTTCTGTCTTGGATTTCGGTCTTCAATCAGCGGCGGCCTTCCGGCGACCGCCGGCGCTCATGCGCCGGGATTGAGTAAGCGGCGCACCCACGCCAGCCTGGTCAGGCGCGGCATCACCACCCAGGTCATGGCCATCACGATCAGTCCGGTCAGCACGGCCGTGCGCGGCAGGAAGGGCAATGGCTGCAGCAGCGGCAGCACCAGCCACAGCATCAGGCTGACCGTCGGGAAGATGCCCATCCAGGTGACAAAGGCCATGCGCGAGCGGGGCGGGTGCATCGAGGCCGGAACCACAGGCTGCGCGAACCAGGCCTCCAGGCCGGTCAGGCGGCGGTATTCGGGCTCGTCCTCGGCGACGGCGCGCGCGCGCTGGTGGAAGGCGGCACGCGCCGCGCTCTCGTCCCAGGTCTGCAGGTCGCGCTCGGAATTGAACTTGACGATGACCTGGTAGGCGCCACCGGGCTCTGCGGGCGGAATCATGTCGGCGCCGCGGAATCCCGGACTCTTCTGCATCGCTGCGAACATGTCGCGGACCACGGCCTCGTAGGTGGCTTCCTGGCCGGGAATCGCGCGACGGCGCGCGATGCGGGTGACCGGTGCTTCGGTCTGGGGACTGGCTTGGACCATGGCGGCTCCTGGGTTTTCTGGAATTAAGGGTTTACCCTAATCAAGCATAACATGCTGGACCGCCAGGTTCTTGCGCAGTGCGATGCTGCCGAGCCCCGGCATCGGGCAGCCGTAGTCGATAGCATCGACGCAACGGCTGATGATGTAGAGGCCGAAGCCGCCCACCGAGCCTCCGCTGAAGTCGGGACATGGCTCTGCCTGCGGCACGAAAGGCTCGCCCGCCTGGACCAGCGTCACGCTGATCTGCTGCTCGCTGCGCTCGAGCAGCACGCTCAGTGGCGCATCCGGCAGTCGGGTCCTGGCATGGCGCACGATGTTCGTCGCCCCCTCATAGGCCGCCAGCGTCAGGGCCTGCACCCAGTCTTCGGGCTGGTCGGCTGCAAACGAGGCAATCGCCTGTCGCAGCAGATGGAGCTTGTGCATGCTGCGCGGCAGCTCCAGCTGCTGCGCCACGGTGCCGCGACCGTGACTGCCGTGGCAATCGCAGATGTCTTGCGCCGCCTGGATCAGGATGGCGGTGCAATCGTCACGCACATGGGTGCGTCCCGAATGCTCCAGCAGGTCAGTGCGCAGCGAACTCAGCACGGCCGACGGTGGCAGGTCGGCCCTCAGGCCCAGGCCCAGGATGCGCGCGATGCGCTGCGCCCCGTACTCCAGGCCTTCATCGTTCATCGTCTCTGACAGTCCGTCGGAATACAGCAGCAGCATGTCGCCACATTCGAGCCTTGTGCTGCGCTGGCAATAGACCTCGCTGTCGAGCACCCCCAGCGGCAGGTTGTCGCCATCGAGCCCGAGCACCTCGGCGTCCCTGACGCGGGCCAGCAAGGTCGGCGTGTGACCTGCGTTGACCCAGGTCGCCACGCCGCTGCAGCGGTCGAGTCGCAGCAGCGACAGCGTGACGAAGGACTCCAGCTTGACCAGCTCAGGCGTGGCCACCGCGTGCATGGCATTGACCAGTTCGGCTGGCGATGGCGAAGCCCCGTCGCGCTCGGCCATCAGCTCGGACAGGCATTTCCGGTAGGCGCTCAGGATGCTGGCGGCGATCAGGGCGGCGGCGACGCCCTTGCCCATCACGTCGCCGGTCAGGATCTCGATGCAGTTCGCGTTGAGTCGGGTGAAGGTGTAGAAGTCACCGGCAACGCCCTGCGAGGCCTGGCTGAAATAGGCAAAGGTGAAGCCCTCCTGGCCGGGCGGGGGGTGCCCGAACAGCAGGCGCTGCTGGATCGCGGAACCGGTCTCGAGTTCTCGCTGCCGCGCGCCCTCCAGCGCCAGCTGGGCCTCACGCAGGCGCTCGTTTGCGCTGCGCTTTTCAGCCTCGAGCAGCAGCCGGGCCGAGATGTCACGCACCGACACCAGGTAGCCCAGTTCGTCGGGCTCGTGCTGGAAGCTGCGACAAGTGATCGCGACCGGCACTTCGCGCCCGTCCACCGTGCTCAGCAGGCATTCGGTTGCTGCGGCTGTCTCGAGCAGGGCCTCGGGAGCCAGCATCGCGCCATCCATCAGCTGGCGCAGGCTGGCACGCAGCGTCATCCCCTCGACCCCCTGGTCAGCGCTGAAGCCGAAGAGCGGATAGGCCCGGTCGTTGGCCTGCAGCAGGTTGAACTCGCAGTCGGTCACGAGCAGCGCATCGATCGAGGCGTTGAACACCGATTCGAGCAGGATGCGCGCCTGGGTCTGGCGCTGCAGCAGGTGGGCGAGCTCGCGCTGGTGCCGGACTGACTCGGCGCGCAGTCGCTGGCGCTCGATCACGTGACCCACCCGCAGCCTGAGCACCTCGACCGAGATCGGCTTGGCGATGAAGTCGACCGCTCCGAGCTCCAGGCCGCAGACCTGGGCGGCGTCGTCCGATAGCGATGTCACGAAGATGACCGGCACTTCGTGCAGCGCCGGCAGCCGTCGCAGGGCGCGCGCCGTCTCGAAGCCATCCATGCCCGGCATCATGACATCGAGCAGCACGAGGTCGGGCCGCTGGCTGGCAGCGATCTGCAGCGCCTGCTCGCCCGAGCTGGCCATCAGCAGGCGATAGTCTTGCATCAGCGCTGACTCGAGCAGCAGCAGATTGGTGCGGACATCATCGACCAGCAGCAGGGTGGCGCTGTCATGGCCGCCGGGCCAGCCGGCCTGGCAGCCGGAGGCAGGTGGGATTTCGGGGAACTGCAGCGCCAAGTCTTCAGCCCCCTGCTGCGGCATGCTGCGGCGTGCCGCACGGGCTGCCCCCGTCTGCCTGGCGATCGGCCTGCCAGGCTCGCAGGGCTGCCAGCGCCAGCCTGAGCTCATGCAGGCAGGCAGACGCCAGTTCGACCGCAGCAGGGCTGCAGTCCCGGCGCAGGTCCGCTTCGAGTGCCAGCGCTGCGCAATGCAGGCTTTGCGCGCCAGCGCTGGCCGCGGCGCCCTTGATCGCATGCGCGATCTGGCGCAAAGCCGGCAGATCGGCCTGCTCGCCATGCTCCAGCAGGCGCGGCTCCCAGGCGGCCAGGTCCAGTGCGAACTGGCGCAGCAGGCGGTGCAGCAGGGAAAGGTCGCCGCCGAGCCTCAGCAGCGCTGCATCGAGATCGAAGCAGTCAGCCAGGCAAGCTGCCGAGGCAAGGCCCGTCGCCGCCGGCTCCACCTGCAGGGGGGATTGCGCGTCACGGGCCAGCCCGAGCCCCCCGGATGCCGATCGAGTCGCCAGCCAGGCCTGCGCCCAGCCACGGATAGCCCCGAGTCCCTGGAACACCATGCAAACTCCCACGATTTGACCATGCCGGCAATGATAAAGGCATCACCGATCAGATCAAGCCGTGAAATGCCAGCCTGGTGCAGGTCAGTGAGGCTGGCCATGCGGGTGGCCATGGCCTTGCGGCTGCGCCGGCTTCATGGTGCCGGAGTCGAGCGCGCGCGCCTGCACCTTGAGCTCGACCTGCTGGCGCTGCCCGCCCTGGGTCTCGAACACCAGGGTCAGCGGCACCTGCCGGTCAGCCGCGACGGGCGCCTTGAGGTCCATCAGCATGACGTGGTGGCCGCCCGGCTTGAGCTCGACCGCCTTGCCCGCCGGCAGGTCCAGGCCGGCGATGGCACGCATCTTCATGACGCCCTGCTCCAGGCTCATCTCGTGGATCTCGACCACGCCAGCGAGCGGCGAACTGGCCGCGACCAGGCGGGAATCGCGCTCGGCCGTCAGGCGCATGAAGGCGCCGGTGGCCTGTTGCTGCGCAACGGTGCCGCGCACCCAGGCGTCCTCGATCTTGACGGATGGCTGGGCCCAGGCGTTGAGGGACAGGGCAGCGATGGAGGCCAGTAGCAGTGTCTTCATGGGAGTCTTGATTGAGGAAACGCGCAGGCCTTGCTTGCTCATTTCAGAATGTTCGTCACAGGCGTCCGCTACACTTGTCCGAAGTCGGCGCCATGCATGTCGCCAGGCTGGACTCACCAGGAGCAGAGAACAAGATGACCCCCGCAGAACAGGCATTGCGAGACGCAGCACTCGATTATCACCGCTTCCCCCACAAGGGCAAGATCACCGTCAACCCGACCAAGGCGCTGTCCAACCAGCGCGACCTGTCGCTGGCCTACTCGCCGGGCGTGGCCTATCCCTGCCTGGCGATCGAGCAGGATCCGACGCTGGCAGCCGAGTACACCAGCCGCGGCAACCTGGTCGCGGTCATCACCAACGGCACCGCCGTGCTGGGCCTGGGCGACATCGGCCCGCTGGCGTCCAAGCCGGTGATGGAAGGCAAGGGCTGCCTGTTCAAGAAGTTCGCCGGCATCGACGTGTTCGACATCGAACTGGCCGAGAACGACCCCGACAAGCTGGTCGAGATCATCGCCGCGATGGAGCCGACGCTGGGCGGCATCAACCTCGAGGACATCAAGGCGCCCGAGTGCTTCTACATCGAGAAGAAGCTCAAGGAGCGCATGAACATCCCGGTGTTCCACGACGACCAGCATGGCACCGCGATCATCTCGAGCGCAGCGCTGCTCAATGCGCTCGAGCTGGTGGGCAAGGACATCGGATCGGTCAAGCTCGCGGTCTCGGGCGCCGGCGCCGCCGCGATCGCCTGCCTCGACGTCATGATCGGCCTGGGCGTCAAGGTCGAGAACATCCTGGTCTGCGACTCCAAGGGCGTGATCCAGAGCCAGCGCGCCGACGCGCTGGCCGGCAAGCTCGACGCGTCCAAGCAGCGCTTCTGCCACGACACCGACAAGCGCACGCTGGCCGACGCGATGGACGGCTGCGACGTCTTCCTGGGCTGCTCGGCCGCCGGCGTCGTGAACGCCGAGATGGTCAAGTCGATGGCCGATCAGCCCGTCATCCTGGCGCTGGCCAACCCCGAG
>JBDLTM010000157.1:0-5868 GCA_039805805.1 Pseudomonadota bacterium
GCCGACGCCGGCCGCCTGCAAGCCGGCGCGCACCCGCGCGATCGTGCCGTGGTGGTCCGAGCCCTGCACGTTGACGACCTTGTCGAAGCCGCGCTGCCACTTGTGGACGTGGTAGGCGACGTCGGGCACGAAGTAGGTGTAGCCGCCGTCGGACTTGCGCATCACGCGGTCCTTGTCGTCGCCGTAGTCGGTCGAGCGCAGCCACAGCGCGCCGTCCTGCTCGTAGGTCTTGCCGGCGTCGACCAGCTTGCCCACCGCCTGCTCGACGCGGCCGCTGGTGTAGAGGCTGGACTCGAGGTAGTACTGGTCGAACTTGACCTGGAACGCCTGCAGGTCCAGGTCTTGCTCGTGGCGCAGGTAGGCGACCGCGAACTGGCGGATGCCGTCGAGGTCGTTGACGTCGCCGCTGGCGCTGAACTCGCGATCGTCGGCCTTGACCGTCTTCCTGGCCAGGAAGTCGTTCGCGATGTCCTGGATGTAGTCGCCGTTGTAGGCGGCATCCGGCCACTCGGCGTCGCCGGGCTTGAAGCCCCTGGCGCGCAGCTGGGTGCTGTTGGCCAGGGTCTGGATCTGCACGCCCGCGTCGTTGTAATAGAACTCGCGGTGCACGTTCCAGCCCTGGGTCTGGAACAGGTTGCAGATCGCGTCGCCGAGCGCGGCCTGGCGGCCGTGGCCGACGTGCAGCGGGCCGGTCGGGTTGGCCGAGACGAACTCGACCAGCACGCGCTCCTCGCGCGCGGGCTGCTGGCCGAAGCAGGCGCCCGCTGCCAGCACCTCGCGCACGATCTGCTGCTTGGCGGCGGCTTTCAGCTTGACGTTGAGGAAGCCGGGGCCGGCGATCTCGAGTGCGTCGACCCACTGCGCGTAGGCCGGCGTGGCCAGCAGCGCGTCGACCAGCTGCTGCGCGAGGTGGCGCGGATTGGACTTGAGCGCCTTGGCCAGCTGCATCGCGGCGGTGCAGGCATAGTCGCCGTGCGCGGCCACCTTGGGGTTTTCGAAGGCGGCCTTGGCGCCGGCGCCGGGCGAGAGTTTTTCCAGCTCGGCGGCCAGCGCGGCGAGCAGTTCGTTTTTGACGGTGAGCATGGGAGATGATTTTACGGTTGACCTCGGCCGGGGCTACGGTTACGGTATATCAGACCATGCCTGACAGAGGAGGATCGCGATGAAGAAACGACTGCTGGCCACCCTGCTGCTGGCCACTGCCACGATGCCCGCGCTGGCGGCCGATCCGCTCGAGCTGGTGCGGGACAAGCAATGCCTGGCCTGCCACAGCCTGGACAAGGACGGACTGGCGCCAGCGTTCCGCAACATCGCGATCAAGTTCCGCCGCATCAAGGGCGCCGACCAGATCCTCGTCGACACCATCGCCAAGGGCTCGCCGCTCGACCCCAGCGGCTCGCACTGGGGCACGATGAGGATGCCGGGCGCCGGGCTCAGGGCGCCGGTCAGCGCTGCCGAGGCGCATCAGCTTGCCGACTGGATCCGCAGCCTCTGACCCCGAGGCAGCGCTAACATAGGCCCATCCAGATCCAACCGGGCCTACCCGCCCCGCCCCAACATGAAAATCGCCATCGCCGGCACCGGCTACGTCGGCCTGTCCAATGCCGTGCTGCTCGCGCAGCAGCACGAGGTCGTCGCGCTCGACATCGTCCCCGCCAAGGTCGACCAGATCAACGCGCGCCAGTCCCCGATCGAGGACGCCGACATCGAGCATTACCTGGCCGAGAAGCCCCTGAACCTGCGCGCCACTTTGAATAAGCGCGAGGCCTACGAGGGCGCCGACTTCGTCATCATCGCGACGCCGACCGACTACGACCCGTCGACCAACTACTTCAACACCGGCTCGGTCGAGGCCGTCATCCGCGACGTGATGGCGATCAACCCGGAAGCGGTCATGGTGATCAAGTCGACCATTCCGGTCGGCTTCACCGAGAAGGCGCGCGCGCAGTACGGCACGCGCAACCTGATCTTCAGCCCCGAGTTCCTGCGCGAGGGCAAGGCGCTGCACGACAACCTGTACCCGAGCCGCATCGTCGTCGGCGAGGACTCGCAGCGCGCGCGCGTCTTCGCCGGCCTGCTGCAGGCCGCCGCGCTCAAGCCCGAGATCCCGCTGCTGTTCACCGGCAGCACCGAGGCCGAGGCGATCAAGCTGTTCGCCAACACCTACCTCGCGCTGCGCGTGGCCTACTTCAACGAGCTCGACAGCTACGCGGCCAGCCACGGCCTGGACACGCGCCAGATCATCGACGGCGTCTGCCTCGATCCGCGCATCGGCCAGCACTACAACAACCCGAGCTTCGGCTACGGCGGCTACTGCCTGCCCAAGGACACCAAGCAGCTGCTGGCCAACTACCAGGACGTGCCGCAGAACCTGATCGGCGCCATCGTCAGCGCCAACAGCACGCGCAAGGACTTCATCGCCGCCGACATCCTGCGCCGCGGCCCCAGGACGGTCGGCATCTACCGCCTGGTCATGAAGGCCGGCAGCGACAACTTCCGCGCCAGCAGCGTGCAGGGCGTCATGAAGCGGCTCAAGGCCAAGGGCATCAAGGTCGTGGTCTACGAGCCGGTGCTGGAGGCAGGCGACTTCTTCGGCTCCGAAGTGGTGCGCGACCTGGAAAGCTTCAAGCGGCAATGCGACGTCATCGTCGCCAACCGCCGCACGGCCAACCTGGCCGACGTCGACGACAAGGTCTACACGCGCGACCTGTTCGGCAGCGACTGAGGCAATCCACCCAAACTGATACAGCTGGCAGGGGATAAAATCAATTCCCCATCTTTTCCCCCACCCCTGCCATGCCAGCTCCCTTGAAACCGGTGCCCAGCACCCGCCATGACCAGGCGCCGCGGGCAATCCCGCGCAGCTGGTGGCTGGTGGCGCTGGCCCTGATGCTGGCGGGCGCCCTGCTGCACGGTTCGCCCTGGAACCAGGCTGCCATGCTGTGGCTCAACGGCGCCGGGCTGCTGCCCGATCTGGCCTGGGCCGGCCTGACGCTGCTGGCCTTCGGATGGGCGGCACTGGTCCTGGTCAGCGTGGCCGACCGTCGGCCCGAAGGCAGCCGGGCCGTGCTGCTGGCCTTCCTGCTCGGCGGCGGGCTGGCACAGCTCCTCAAGGCCTGGTTCGCTCAACCCCGGCCCGGGCTGGTTCTGCCCGAGGGCGCGCTGCACTTCATCGGCAGTCCGGTGCTCGGCAGCCCCTCGATGCCCTCGGGTCATGCGGTCGCCGCGCTGAGCATCGCGACGCTCTGGGTCTGCCTGCTGCGCCGCGACGGCAAGCCGCTGTGGCTGCAGGCGCTGGCCTGGGCGCTGGGCGCCGCGATGGCAGCCTCGCGCGTCGCGGTCGGCGCACACTGGCCAGCCGACATCTTGGTGGGCGCCGGCCTGGGGCTGGCGGTGGCGGCGCTCTGCTGGCAGCTGCAGGCCCGCTGGCTGCGCCAGGGCTTCTGGATGTCGGTCTGGCTGGCGCTGGCGGTCGACCTGCTCGGCGCACTGGCGACCTTCACCGCGCGCGAAGGCTACCCGCAGGTCGAGCCGCTGCAATGGGTGATAGGACTGGCGGCATTGGCCAGTGCCGGCTGGCGGCTGGCGCGCCACCTGGGTGAACGCCACACCCGCGGCTGATGACAGCCAATAGCAATAGCGCAACAAGGCAGCCATGAGCGAACCACACAAGAAGTCAGGTCGGAAACTCTGGGCCACGGTGCTCGTCACGCTGGCCGCAGTGGTCGCGCTGGGCTGGATGCTGCGCCAGGTCGACTGGCAGCAGGCCTTCGCCACCTGGGACAAGGTACCGGTCCATGTCTGGCTGCTCTCGGGCGCCGGGCTGGCCGCCAGCCACCTGCTGCGCGCCGGCCGCGTGCGCGCCGAATGGTGCAAGCAGCTGCGCCTGGGCTGGCGCGAGGCCTGGGGCCTGATGGTGCGCCACAGCGCCTGGGTCGTGCTCGTTCCGATGCGCGGCGGCGAGGCAATCTACGTCTGGGCCTTGCACCGCCAGGGCGGCGTGCCGCTGCGCCAGGCGGGCCTGAGCCTGCTGCGCCTGCGGCTGCAGGACATGGCAGTGCTGGCGGTGCTGGCCGCGGCGCTGTTCGCGCCACTGGCCTGGTACTGGCGCCTGCTGCTGCTGGCGGCCATGCTGGTCGCGGCCATCTGGCTGCTGCCCGCGATCTGGTTCATCGTGCAGGAGCGCGCGATCCGGCGCAGCGGCGAGAGCGGCCGCCAGCTGCCGCCACCGGCCTGGGCCAGCTGGGCCTATGCGGTCTCGAACTGGATGGTTAAACTCGCAGCCATCGCATGGCCCCTGCTGAGCCTGCTGCCGATCGACCTCGACGCCGCGCTCAAGGGCGCGACCGGCGGAGAGCTGGCCGCCGCGCTGCCGGTCCAGCCGCCGGCCGGCTTCGGCCCCTACGAGGCCGGCGTCATCGCCGCCATCCGCAGCGCGGCCGACGCGCCCTGGGCCGACATCGCGCTGGCCGCGCTGGTCGTGCACCTGCTGGCGCTGGCCGTCACGGTCGGCTCCTCCATCGTTGCCCGCCTGCTGGGCTGGAGCCACCGCGACCTGCGCCGCCACCCGTCCGGACCCGGTCCGGCCTGAAACCAAAAACAAGATCACCCTATGTCCGAGCCGACCTTCCCCCTGCCGCCGCACCGCCTCTCGGTCGTGGTGCCGATGTACAACGAGAAAGACAACGCCCCGCTGCAGGTCGATGCCGTGCAGGAGGCGCTGCAGGACTACCCGCATCCCTGGGAGCTGATCGTCGTCGATGACGGCAGCACCGACGGCACGCCGCGCATACTTCGCCAGCATGCCGCCAAGATCGGCCCGCATATCCACATCGTCGAGCTGCGCCGAAACTTCCGCCAGACCGCCGCGATGCAGGCCGGCATCGACACCGCACGCGGCGACGTCATCGTCACCATGGACGGCGACCTGCAGAACGACCCGCGCGACATCCCGAAGCTGGTCTCGCGCCTGCTGACCGAGGACCTCGACATGGTCGCGGGCTGGCGCCAGAAGCGCCAGGACGGCTTCCTGCTGCGCAAGCTGCCCTCGATGATCGCCAACCGCCTGATCCGCAAGGTCTCGGGCCTGGAATTCAAGGACCTGGGCTGCAGCCTGAAGGCCTTCCGCGGCGACGTGCTGCGCCAGGTGCGCCTGTACGGCGAGATGCACCGCTTCATCCCGGCCTGGCTGGCGACCGTCACCTCGCCCGGCCGCATGGCCGAGGAACCCGTGCGCCATCACGCGCGCCGCCTGGGCGAGTCCAAGTACGGCATCTCGCGCACCTTCCGCGTCATCGTCGACCTGCTCGCGATGCACTATTTCCTGCGCTTCGGCACCCGCCCGGGCCATTTCTTCGGCGGCTTCGGCCTGATCCTGAGCTCGATCGGCGGCCTGATGCTGGCCTACCTCGGCCTGCTCAAGCTGCTCGGCGAGGACGTCGGCGGCCGCCCGCTGCTCTGGCTGGGATTCTTCTCGGTGCTGGCCGGCGTGCAGATGCTGACCACCGGCGTGCTGGCCGAGATCCTGATGCGCAGCTACTTCGACCAGAGCGGCGCGCGCTCCTACCAGGTGATGAATCCCGATCCCCGCAGCCAGGAGCAGGGCTGGCACGGCCAGGGCGGCGGCCATGCTGGCGGCTGAAAGGCCGGCGCTGCGGCCGGGCCAGGTGGCACTGGCTCTGGTTCTGCTCTACCTCTGGCAGCTCGGCGCCGCGCCGCTGTTCGACGTCGACGAGGGCGCGTTCTCGGAGGCCACGCGCGAGCTGCTGAGCTCGGGCGACTGGGGCCACACCACGCTCAACGGCACCGACCGCTTCGACAAGCCGATCCTGGTCTACTGGCTGCAGGCGGCGTCGATGGCGATCTTCG
>JBDLTM010000158.1:0-5858 GCA_039805805.1 Pseudomonadota bacterium
ACGGCCAGACCCTGGCCAGCGTGCTGATGGACTGATGCGCGTCGATGTGGCCGCCCTGCCGGCGGCCCCGCGCTGAAAATCATGCCTAACTACCTACTTGGTCCTGTACTGTATGCCCTGCTCTGCGCCTCGGCGCTGGCCGGGAAGCTCCCCGCGCTGCAGGCCTACGGCGCCGACCCGAGCCAGACCTCGGTCTCGGGTCTCTCGTCCGGTGCCTATATGGCGGTGCAGTTGCAGGTGGCCTACTCGAAGGACATCATCGGTGCCGGCGTGATCGCGGGCGGGCCTTACTACTGCGCCGCCAACAGCATGGCCTACGCGGGCATCTGCATGGGCCAGGTGCCCTTCTTCCCGCCCAACCCGGCCATCATGGCGGGCTTTGCCAAGGACTTTGCACGCTCGCGCAAGATCGATTCGCTCAGCCACATCGCGGATGACCGCGTCTATGTCTTCAGCGGTACCAAGGACCAGATCCAGCGCCAGCCGGCGGTGGATGCCACGGTTTCGTTTTTGCAACAGGTCGGGGTCAAGCCCCAGAACCTCAAGTACGTCAACGACCTCCCCGCTGGTCATGCGGTGATTGCACCCGGCCAGGGCAACGACTGCGCGGCCAACGAGAGCCCCTATATCAGCCACTGCGAGATCGGCGACAAGGGGCACGAGCAACCCTACGACCAGGCCGGCGCCGTCCTGCAACATATCTACGGCACTCTGAGCGCACCGGCTGGTGCACCTTCGGGCCAGATCATCGCCTTCGACCAGCGTGCCTATGCCAGCAGCGCCACCAGCATGGCAGACACCGCTTACCTTTACGTGCCGCAGAGCTGCAGCGAGGCGGGACCTGGCTGCAAGGTTCATGTCGCGCTGCACGGCTGCGTGCAGTCGGCCGAATCAGTCGGCGACAAGTTCTACACAGAGACCGGCTACAACCGCTGGGCCGACAGCAACCGGATGCTGGTGCTCTATCCGCAGGTCAACAAATCCGCGTTCAAGCCTTACAACCCCAAGGGCTGCTGGGATTGGTGGGGCTACAGCGGCAGCAACTACGCCTACAAATCCGCGCCGCAGATGAAGGCCATCATGCAAATGGTGAATCGTCTGACCCAGGCACGCGATAAGGATTGACCGGATGCAGTCCCTGACCAGCTTACTGATGGACTGATGCGTACCGGCGGGGCCGGCGCAGATGCAGGGCAGCACTCATCACCCGGGAGAGCAGAACGCCATGATCGATTGGAACCCCGCCCCGCTGCGCCTTTCCGCGACCAGGAAGGCCATGCGAGCCTGGATCGCTGCATCGTCCGTGCTGCTGTTGGCGGCTTGCATGCAGGCAGCACCGCCCGAAGCGCCAGCCGCCAACCCTGCTCCACCGGCTCCCGAACCTGCCCCGCAGCCCGGGCGAACCACCAGTTCCCAAGCGGCCAGGCCGACAACACCGACAGGGCGTCCTCAAGCGGTACCGGCTGTGCCAGCAGAGCCGGTGACAACGGCGCCGGAACCCGCGCCGGCGCCCCCCAAGGTCAACGAAGCTGAGGACTACAGCGTATCCATCTCTGCCACCCAGGAGCTCAAGCTGCCGGGTCCTCCCGGAAAACTTTCCGTATGGATCGGGCTCACGAACAAGATACCCGCTATCCGCAGCGGGGATGTGGGTGCATCGAGGCCCCTGCGCGAAACAGGCCGCACGGCCAAGATCACGCCCATAGCGCTGGGCATGGACACCGACCCGCCAACCGGTTGCCTGAAAATCGATCCGGATGGTTCTGAAAAAATCTTCAGCCTGAAACCCAGGAGCCGGGGCCGCTTCCAGGTGGGCGCCAGCGTGGAACTCTTCAACTCCGACGATTGCAGCGGCATACCGGTGCCCAAATCCTCCGACCTGATCACCGTCGAGGTGAAGGTAGGCTACGCCAGCCGGCTGGACGAGTTGGGCGCCAAGGCATGGCAAACCTTCCTTGACTTCTGGGGCCAGGCCCTGGCGCTCGCATCCGCCCTGCTGCTGTTCCTGCTCAGAAACAAGCTGTCCAGTTGGTTTGGCTTCAAGGATCAGAAATGAAGGCCAGCAGCCCCTTGTTCAACGGCTGCCATGTTCCGCCGCGACAGAAGAGTCCATGGAACTGAAGCGCAACCAGCTCGACGAAGCGGTCGCACGAGGCCTGATCAGCACCGCCCAGGCCGACGGCCTGTGGGCTTTCCTGTCCGCGCAGGCGCAGGAACGGCCGGCCTTGCGCCTGACCCATGTTCTGTATTACCTGGGTGGCCTGATCGCAATCGGCGCCATGACGCTGTTCATGAGCGTGGGCTGGGAGCGCTTCGGCGGCTGGGGCCTGTTCTTCATCGCGCTGGCCTACGCCGGCGGCGGACTCTGGCTGACCCGCTACTGGCTGGGATGTGGACTGAAGATTCCAGCCGGCATCGCAGCCGCCTTCGTCGTCTCGCTCACGCCTCTGGCGATCTACGGCCTGCAGGTCGCACTCGGCGGCTGGGCCGAAGGCCGGGTCTATCGCGACTACCACCAGCTGATTGACTGGCGCTGGCTGATGATGGAGCTTGCCACGCTGGCCACCGGCGCAATCATGCTGTGGCGCTATCGGCTGCCCTTCATGGTGATGCCGGTTGCGGTCACGCTCTGGTACCTGGGCATGGACCTCACGCCCTTGCTGTTCGACAGCAGCGACCAGGCGCTGAACTGGGAACAAAGGAAGTTTGTCTCGCTCGTCTTCGGTGCCGCGATGCTGCTGCCGGCCTTCTGGGTCGATCTCAGGACGCGCCACGACCAGGACTACGCCTTCTGGCTCTACCTGATCGGCATGCTGACTTTCTGGGGCGGACTGTCGCTGCTGAAGTCGGACAGCGAACTCGGCAAGTTCGGCTACTTCTGCATCAACCTCGGGCTGATCGCGCTGGCCGCCCTGCTGGGCCGGCGCGTCTTCGCCGTCTTTGGCGGACTGGGCGCAGCCGGCTATCTCGGCTACCTGGCCTGGCATGTGTTCCGCGACAGCCTGCTGTTTCCCTTTGCCCTGAGCGCGATCGGACTGGGCGTGATCTGGCTCGGGCTGGTCTGGCAGCGACATGAGCAGGCAATCGGTGCCCGCCTGCGCGAGCGCCTGCCCCTTGCGCTGCGCGAACTGCTCGAAGCGAGGCAGTGAAGTCTGCCGCTAGGCTGCACGGACGACGGAACCTGCCACCAGCGCTGCGGACTGGCCAACGCCAGGCTCGACATCGCGCAGCAAGCGCCGCGGATGCGAAAAGCACAGGAAGCGCTCGTTGGTCGCGCGGCCGATCGCGCAGAGCCCGACCTGTTCGGCCACGGCCAGCCCCATCTGCGTCGTGCCGCTGCGCGAGACCACGACCGGGATGCCCATCTGCGCCGACTTGATCACCATCTCGCTGGTCAGCCGGCCCGTGGTGTAGAAGACCTTGTCATCGCCGCGCATGGCGGTGGCGTCCTGCAGCCACATCCAGCCCGCGATGGTGTCGACCGCGTTGTGGCGGCCGACATCCTCGACGAACAGCAGCAGCTCGGAGCCGCAAAACAGCGCGCAGCCATGCACCGAGCCGGCCTGCTTGTAAATCGAGTCCTGCTCGCGGATCTGGCGCACGATCGCGTAGAGATCGGATTGCCGCACAAGCGCGTCAGGCGGCAGCTTGATGCGGTCCACTTCGTCCATCAAGCCGCCGAAGACGCTGCCCTGACCGCAGCCGGTCGTGACCACGCGGCGCGCGGTGCGGTCCTCGATCGCCGGGATGCCGTGGCGGGTCTTGACCGCGGCGGCACCGACCTCCCAGTCGACCGTGATCGAATCGATCTCGTCGACCGAACCAATCAGCCGCTGGTTGCGCAGGTAACCCAGCACCAGCCATTCAGGATGGGCGCCGAGCGTCATCAGCGTGACGAGCTCACGCTTGTCAACGTAGATCGTCAGGTCGCGCTCGGCGGGAATGGCAATCTCGCGTGCCTGACCATGCTCGTCATGCACCGTGACCTGGCAGGTCTGCGGCGCGCAAGCATGGGTCAGATGCGGCACCATGACGGGGTTCAGCTGTCCTTGCTGATCGTGATGGTCGGGAACTTCGACGAGAAGTCCTTGGCCTTGGCCGCCACCGACAGCGCGACCTGGCGCGCGAGCGACTTGTAGAGGCCGGAGATCTCGCCATCCGGGTCGGCGACCACGGTAGGGCTGCCGCTGTCGGCCTGCTCGCGGATCTGCAGCTTGAGCGGCAGCGCGCCCAGGTAGGCCAGGCCGAACTCGGCCGCCATGCGCTTGCCGCCCTCCTCGCCGAAGATATGCTCGACATGGCCGCAGTTGGAGCAGACATGGACCGCCATGTTCTCGACCACGCCCAGGATCGGCACGCCGACCTTCTCGAACATCTTGACGCCCTTGCGCGCGTCGAGCAGGGCGATGTCCTGCGGCGTAGTCACGATGACGGCGCCGGTGATCGGAACGCGCTGGCTCAGCGAGAGCTGGATGTCGCCGGTGCCGGGCGGCATGTCGACGATCAGATAGTCGAGCTCCTTCCAGGCGGTCTGGCGCAGCAGCTGGTCCAGCGCCTGCGTCGCCATCGGGCCGCGCCAGATCATGGCCTGGTCCGGCTCGACCAGGAAGCCGATCGACATCACCTGCACGCCGTGGCGCTCGAGCGGCTCCATGGTCTGGCCATCCAGGCTCTCGGGGCGGCCGGACAGGCCCATCATCTGCGGCTGGCTCGGGCCGTAGATGTCGGCGTCCAGGATGCCGACGCGCGCGCCCTCGGCTGCCAGCGCCAGCGCCAGGTTGGCCGTGGTGGTGCTCTTGCCCACGCCGCCCTTGCCCGATGCGACCGCGATGATGTTCTTGACCCCGGGCAGCAGCTGGACGCCGCGCTGCACCTGGTGCGCGGTGATCCTGGTCTGGATGGCCACCGAGACGTTGCCGACGCCGGCGACGCCGCGCGCCGCCGCGACCAGCGCCTCGCGCAGCGCCGGGATCTGGCTCTGCGCCGGATAGCCGAGCTCGACCTCGAAGGCGACGCTGTCGCCCTTGACCTGCAAGTTCTTCAAGGCTTTGGTGGACACGAAGTCCTTGCCAGTGTTGGGGTCGGTGACGGTCTGCAGCGCGTGCAGCAGCGCCTGTTGGTCGATGGCCAAGTTTTTTCTCCAGCTGAACATGGCGTGCATTGTGCCCCGAGACCCACGGGCACCGCCATCTCCATGTCCCCAGCGCTCGTCAGGTCAATCGCGATGCCGGTCGCCACAGGCAGGCCCGATAAAATCGCGGGTTCAGTCAACGCCTGACAGGTCACTACATGTCCAGCCCGAATCGCCGCTTCTTCGTCACCACCGCCCTGCCCTACGCCAACGGCAACTTCCACATCGGCCACATCATGGAGTACATCCAGGCCGACATCTGGGTCCGCCTGCGCCGGCTGCAGGGCCACGAGGTGAATTTCGTCGGCGCCGATGACGCCCACGGCGCACCGATCATGATCGCGGCCGAGAAGGCCGGCATCACGCCGCAGCAATTCGTCGCCAACATCGCGGCCGGCCGCGCCCAGTACCTCGACGGCTTCCACGTCAAGTTCGACAACTGGAGCTCGACCGACAGCCCGGAGAACCACGAGCTCGCCCAGGCCATCTACCGCGACCTCAAGGCCAACGGCCTGATCTCGACCAAGACCATCGAGCAGTTCTTCGACCCCGAGAAGAGCATGTTCCTGCCGGATCGCTTCATCAAGGGCGAATGCCCCAAGTGCGGCGCCAAGGACCAGTACGGCGACAGTTGCGAGAGCTGCGGCGCGGTCTACGCGCCCACCGAGCTCAAGAACCCCTACTCGGCGCTGTCGGGCGCCACGCCGGTGCTGCGCACCTCGGAGCA
>JBDLTM010000159.1:0-5763 GCA_039805805.1 Pseudomonadota bacterium
GAAATGCCAATTCTTGTTTTTGGCATTCACAAAGCGGAACTGTGTATGCCAGAATCATCCCATGTCGGTCCGGCGCACGCCCTAGAACGGCGTGCGCGTGTAAACAAAAGGTTGTTCCTGCATGGCTCACTCCTCACCTGATACCGAAAAGCGTCTGCAGCAGATGCAGCGCATCCTCAAGCCGCGATCCATCGCAGTCGTCGGGGCTTCGGCTGATCCGCGCTCATTCGGCGGCTTTGTCCAGGGCAACCTGGAGCGCTACGGCTACGATGGCCAGTTGCACCTGGTCAGCCGCAGCAGCACCGAAATCAACGGACGTCCCTGCGTGAAGACGGTCGACGAACTGCCCGAGGGCATCGACCTGGCGGTGCTGGCCATTCCCGAAGCCGGCGTGATCGATGCGGTACGCTCGCTGGCGCTGCGCAAATGCCAGGCAGCCGTGCTGTTCGCCTCCGGCTATGCCGAGGCAGGCGAGGAAGGCCAGGCCAGGCAGGCCGAGCTGGCCCGAGTGGCGCAAGAGGCCGGGATTGCGCTGGTCGGTCCCAACTGCATGGGCTTCAGCAACCTGGCGGAAGGCATTCCCGTCACCTTCGAGCCCCTGCCGGCCAGGCAGCGTGAAACCCGGCCGGCCGTGGGCGTCGTGGCGCAGAGCGGCTTCATGGCGGCCAACCTGCGCGACGCACTGCTCGGACGTGGCGTGCCGGTGGCCTGCGTCTTCTCGACCGGCAACGAGGTCTCGGTGTCGGTCGAGGATGTGCTCGACGCCTACATCGCCGACGACCAGATCCGTGCGATCACGGTCTACGTCGAGCAGGTGCGCCGGCCGCAGCAGTTCCTGCAGCTGGCAGCGCGGGCGCGGGCCGCTGGCAAGCCAGTCGTGCTGCTGATGCCGGGTCGCAGCGCCCGTGCCCGGGAGGCTGCGCAGTCGCATACCGGCGCGCTGGCAGGCGACCACGCCACGGCGACGGCCTGCCTGCGGCGCGAGGCGGTCGTGACGGTCGACTCGCTCGACGAGCTGCTCGACGTCACCGCGGTGCTGCTGCGCTATCGGCAGCCGCCTGCAGGCGGCGCCGCCTTCATGACGGGTTCCGGCGCGATGAAGAACATCGCGCTCGATTTCGCCGATGACCTGGGCCTGGATCTGCCTGAGCTCGGCCAGCCGGTGGCAGACAAGCTGCGCGCGATGCTGCCGGCCTATGCGGTGGCGGAAAACCCGCTCGACTACACCACGGTCAGCGTACGCAACCCGGCCATCGTCGGCGAGTTGCTGCTGACCATGCTGGAGGACGAGGGCATCGGCAGCATCGTGCTGGCTATCCCGGTCGGCCCGGTGGTGGCGCAGAAGGACAAGGCCGAGCATATCGTCCCGATGATCGCCAAGGCCGGCAAGCCTGCAGTGCTGGTGCTCACGGGTGACGACAGCCCCGTCGAGCCCTTCTTCCTGCAGGCCATCCAGGCCAGCGGCGTGCCGCTGTTCCGCTCCGCCGACCGCGCGCTGCGTGCGTTGCGGCGGGTGGCCCAGTACGGCGAGGCACTGCAGCGCGCCGCTCGCGCGCAGTCGACCCCGGTATCGGCGCTGCCGCTGCCGGCGGCGGTGCCGCCCAATGGCATCTTTGCCGAATACCAGGGCAAGGGCTGGCTGCAGGCGGCAGGACTGCCGGTGCCCGCCGGTGGCCTGGCAAGCGATGTCGAGCAGGCCGTTCGGATCGCACAGGGTATCGGTTATCCGGTCGTGCTCAAGGCCCAGGCCAGCGAGCTCCCGCACAAGAGCGACGTCGGCGGCGTGCTGGTCGGTCTGGCCGACGAGGCCGCGCTGCGCGCCGGCTGGGAGCGCCTGTTTGCCAACGTGGCGCAGCACCGGCCCGGGCTCGAGCTCGATGGCGCGCTGGTCGAAGCCATGGGGCCGCGCGGTCTCGAGCTGGTGGTCGGCGCCAAGCGCGATGCCGACTGGGGACCGGTGGTGCTGGTCGGCCTGGGCGGCATCTGGATCGAGGCGCTCAAGGACGTGCGGCTGATCCCGGCCGACATGGCCGAGCAGGACATCGTGGTCGAGCTCGGACGCCTGAAGGCCGCTACCGTGTTGCAGGGCATCCGCGGTGCCGCAGGCGTCGACCTGCACGCGATCGCGCGTGTCGTGGCACTCGTCGGCGCGCAGATGCGCGCCAATCCCGCCATCACCGAAATCGACATCAATCCGCTGGTGGCCTATCCGGCCGGATCAGCGCAAGCGGTGCTGGCGCTCGACGCGCTGGTGGTGGCCCGTCAGGCCTGACGCCCCCGTGAACCGACCAGGAGATCTGAAAGCATGAAGCTGCAATTCACCGCTGAGGAAGAGGCGTTCCGACTCGAAGTGCGCGAGTTCGTTCGCCAGCACCTGCCAGCCGACATCAAGCGCAAGGTCGAGCTCGGCCTGAGGCTGGAGCACCAGGATTACGTGACCTGGTTCCGCATCCTCGAGGCACGCGGCTGGCTGACGCCCAACTGGCCGGTCGAGCATGGCGGACCCGGCTGGTCCCATGTGCAGAAGTACATCTTCGACGAGGAAACGCTGCTGGGCGGCGCGCCGCGCATCATCGCCAGCGGCATCCAGATGCTGGGCCCCGTGCTGCTCGCCTTCGGCACCGAGGAGCAGAAGCGCCGGTACCTGCCCGACATCCGCCAGAGCAACACCTGGTGGGCGCAGGGCTTCTCCGAGCCGGGCGCAGGCTCCGACCTGGCCGCGGTTCGCACCACCGCCGTGCTCGAGCCCGACGGAAAGCACTTCGTGGTCAACGGTCACAAGGTCTGGACCTCGTACGCGCACTGGTGCTCGATGATGTTCGCGCTGGTGCGCACCGACCCCAACGCCGCCAAGCCGCAGGAAGGGATCTCCTTCCTGCTGATCGACATGAAGTCGCCCGGCCTGAGCGTGCGGCCGATCCGCATGCTCGAGGGGGGCACCGACCTCAACGAATGCTATCTCGACAACGTGCGCGTGCCGGTCGAGAACCTGGTCGGAGAGCTCCACAAGGGCTGGTCCTACGGCAAGTACCTGCTCGGCCATGAGCGCACCGGCATTGCCGGCATCGGCTCGTGCAAGCAGCAGCTGGCAAGAGCCCGGCAACTGGCCCGGCAACAAGGCCTCGGTGAGGACCCGCTGCTGCAGGCCAGGCTGGCGCAGTTCGAGGTCGAGCTGATGGCGCTCGAGTTCACCGCGCTGCGACTGCTCAGCCCGAACCAGCAAAGCCGCATGCCAGCCGTCGAGGCGTCCATGCTCAAGGTCAGGGGGACCGAGCTGCGCCAGGCGATCTACGAGACCCTGGTCGACATCGCCGGGCCCGATGCAGTGCCGTTCTCGCTCGAGGCCCAGGAGCTCGAGCACCTCGACCAGGCGGCAGTCGACGAGTCCCTGGTGGCATTGACTGCCAACTGCCTCGATTCACGCAAGGTCACGATCTACGGCGGCACCAACGAGGTGCAGCGCAACCTGATCGCCCGCGCCACCCTGGACGCTTACTGAACGCCGCGCAGACAAGGAGGAGACCATGGATTTTGCTTTGAACGAGGACCATCTGGCGCTGCGCGATGCGGTGCAGCGCTTCTGTGACGGCGAGTACCCCGCCGAGCACCGCGGCAATCCGGAAACCGGGCCGCAGGGACGCCAGCGCTGGCAGGCGATGGCCGAACTCGGCCTGCTGGGCTTGCCCTTGCCGGCCGACCTGGGCGGCAGCGAGCAAGGCCCGGTGGAACTGATGCTGGTGGCCCAGGAATTTGGCCGCGCCCTCGGCGGCGGGGCCTGGCTGGCCAGCACCGTGATGGCCGGCCAGCTGCTCGCACGACTGGGCAACGAGGCGCAAAAGCAACAATGGCTGCCTGGGCTGGCCAATGGCGAGTTGCAGGCCGCGCTGGCCCTGCAGGAAGCGGGCACACGTTATGAGTGGCAGCAGGTCAGTGCCCAGGCCAGCCGCCAGGCTGGGGGATATGTCCTGAACGGTCGCAAGACGATGGTGCTCGCCGGTGACACGGCCGATTTGCTGCTGGTGGTGGCGCGCACCTCCGGCACCGGCAACGAGCGTCAGGGCCTTAGCGTATTGGCGGTCGACTCCAGCGCTGCCGGCGTCCAGGTGCAGGGATTCGACACCCTCGATGGCCGTCGCGCCGCCCATGTCAGTTTCGACCAGGTGCTGGTCCCGCAGCATTGTCTGCTGGGCGAGGCTGATCAGGCCGCCGATGCGATTGAGGCGGTGATCGACGCGGCAAATGCCGTGCTGTGCGCTGAGGCCGCGGGCGCGGTCGAGTCACTGCTGGCACAGACCTCCGACTACCTCAAGACCCGCAGGCAGTTCGGCGCTCCGCTGGCCAAGTTCCAGGTCCTGCAGCACCGCGTCGCCGACATCGCCATAGCGCTCGAGCAGCTCAAGTCAATGGCCGCTGCCGCTGCCGCGGCGCAGGGCGACGAGGCTGGCAAGAGACGACGAGTCGTCTCGGCGGCCAAGGCCTACGCCAGCCAGCAAGGCCGCCAGATCGGACTGGCTGCGATCCAGCTGCATGGCGGCATGGGCATGACGGACGAATGCCGGGTCGGCCACTACGCCAAGCGCCTGATCCAGATCGGCCAGATGTTCGGAGATTCCGCCTGGCATCTGCAGCGGGTTGCCGCCAACCCGGCAACCTGAAATAAACCACAGCAAGCACCACACAGGAGACAACAGGATGATCACCCGCAAAAGCTTCAACGTCATGGCAGCTGCGCTGCTCCTGGGCACCGCGCTCGGGGCTCAGGCACAGTCCGAACAGCCCATCAAGTTCCTGGTCGGTTTTCCGCCGGGCGGCTCGACCGACACCATCGCGCGCCTGCTGGCCGAGAAGATGTCCACCGTGCTCAAGCAGACCATCATCATCGACAACCGGCCAGGAGCCGGCGGCCGGATCGCGGCCCAGGCGCTCAAGGCGGCAGCGGCCGATGGCCTGACCTACATGATCGCGCCCAACGCGACGCCGGTGTTCCAGACCCTGCTGTATCCCCCGGCAGTCCTCAAGTACGACATGCTGGTCGACTTCACCCCGGTCGGCATGATCGCGTCCTATCCGCTCGCGCTGGCGGTCAACGCCCAGACCGGCATCAAGACGGCCAAGGAATATGAAGCCTGGGTCAAGGCCAACCCGAAGAATGCCAGCTTCGGCACCGCAGGCGCAGGAGGCCACACCCACTTTACCGGCGTGCAGCTCGGCAAGGCGATCGGAGCCGAGCTCCAGGTCATTCCCTATCGTGGCAATGGTCCGCTCGTGTCTGACCTGCTCGGCAATCAGGTGCCTGCCGGCATCATGACCGCCGGCGATATCCTGCCGCAGCAGAAGGCTGGCAAGGTCAACCTGCTGGGCGTGTTCGGCAACAAGCGATCGCCCTTGATGCCCGAGGTGCCGACCCTGATGGAGCAGGGGGTCAACGTCGATGCCGGCGATGCCTGGACCGGCATGTGGGCGCCGGCCAAAACGCCCAAGGAGATGCTCAACCGAGTCGAGAACGCACTGAAGTACGCGCTCGACCTGCCCGAGGTCCGTGCCACCCTGGTGGGCAAGGCCACGCTCAACCCCGACTACCGTCCTGCCGCAGAAATGGACCGGATCCAGCGCAAGGAGCTCGCTTACTGGGGGCCCGTCATCAAGGCCACCGGTTTCACGCCCGAGCAGTGAGCGGCAGCGGAGGCAGCCATGAGCTTGAACGGAAAAGCCGCCATCGTCGGCACCTACGAACACCCCACGCGCCTGGCCACGGGCCTGTCC
>JBDLTM010000160.1:0-5763 GCA_039805805.1 Pseudomonadota bacterium
GACCTGTTCGTGTTTTCCGACAAGGACCGCCGCTACAGCAGCTGGGCCAGGATCCGGACAGACTTCGCGCGCAACCGCCGGCCACTGGAGATGATCGCAAGCGGCCCCGATTTCGTGCAGTTCCGCAGCGGGCGCAAGACGGGCTTGCTGCTGTGGGAGGACAACAACCTGGTGCTCGAGCGCCTGCGGCGGGCAGAACTGCAGGTGCACCATTTCGTCGGCATCTGCGACGGCTGCTGCGAGGGCGGCAACTACGAATGCGTGCATGAGCGCCCCTTCGTGCGCCGGCTGATGCGGGTGGCGGCCGATGGCATGCGCTACACGACCGATCATTCCCGGCCGCTGCAGGGCTTCGACCCCTATAGCGGACGAGGGATGTTTCACGCCCGCAAGTTCCACGAACACCTGAGCCTGGACCAGTTTCCGGACCCCGAGCACTGGACAAGGCCGGGACCCGTGCCTGAAGTGGAACACTTGCTGGTGCCGCACGCGGTCTTCGAGCTGCAAGGCGTGCTGGTCGGGCCCGACGAGCATGGAGCCAGGCATCGCCTGGCAGTGCTGCCCAAGGGCCGCATGGAGGCGACCGAACTCGAGAAACTCAAGCCATTCCGCACCCTGGCCAACCGGGGGATCCTGGCCGAGTACCGGGTCAGCCTGCAGCGTGACCAGGTGGAACTGGACTGGAGTCAGCCCTGATGCGGCCACAGGTGGTGCAGGCCTGCGTGCTGGCTGCGCTCGCGCTGCTGGCGGGCTGCGACTACCCGCCCGGTCTGTTCCAGGTGATAAAGACTGCCGGACCCCAGGCCACGGCAGCGCCGACGCCTGAAGAGCTGATCGCGCTGGATCGGCTGCGAGCGCACTGGCCACGGCCCCCTGATCAGGCCGAGCACGAAAGCGTGGGCCATCATTTGCTGGGCCGGTTCGCGCTGCCGCCGACCGCCAGCGGCCCGCGCACCCTGCTGGTCTATGCCAGCCGGCGGGCCGATCACGACTGCAACGCCTGCGCGCCTGACTTGAGCTTCTTCGAATTCCAGGCGGGCCTGGCCGGGCAGCAGCCGACACTGCGCCTGAGCAGCCTCGCAGCCCTTGCCCTGGGCTACGCGGGCGAGCCGCCCGGAGTACAGGTGCAGGCCTTGGGGGGCGAGCGCTACGCGGTGCGGCTGACCTGGGAGGAGTTCGCCCAGGGCAGCACCGGCATGCTGTCGGTGCTCGTACCTGTGAAGGGCATGATGCGCGAGGTGTTGCGGCAGGAGATCAGCGGCAGTCACGACCTGCAGATCGCACCAGGCCAGATCATCGGGGTGGAATGGGAAACCGACCTCCGCCTGGACGGACAGCGCGTGCGCCTCGTGCCACCCCGATAGCGTGGCGAACGCGCCCGAGCATGTCAGTCCCAGATCTGGCGTGGATGCCAGCCGTCGTACTCTGATTCCGGGTTGGCATCCCGCAGCTGGTACAGGGTGCGCCGGTAATGGTGCGCCTGCCCGGCGAGCAGAATTGGCTCATCGATGGCCCGGTAGCCCGGCCAGACCCGGGTGTTCTCGCCGGCCGAGAACAGCAACGGCGGCAGCGCGCCGGCCGCTTGCGCCATGCGGTACATCGGACTCTCGCCGCCGAAGTCGCGCCAGTTGCCGCCGAAGCCGTGGTCCTGCAGCACCACCAGGTCGGGCTGCAGGGCGGTGCCGAGCAGGTTGCGGTAGGTCTGGTGGCCCTCGGTGGCCAGGTAGATCAGCCGGGTGCTGCGTCCGGGGTGGATCTGCAGGTCGCACTGCAGGCCGAAGGCGCGCGTGGGTTTGGCGAACATCCGGCTGTTTTCATCTTCAGGCCAGAAGTCGGCCCAGCGGTGGCAGCCCAGATCCTTGGGCGCTATGCGGTGCAGTTCAGGCTCGATCGAACTCACGCTGCGCAGCATGGAGCGGATCCATTCAGGCTTGACCAGGTAGTCGACGTACACCGCCACCGCCAGATCGTGGTTCAGGGCGAAATACTGCAGCGGCCCGTAGTCCATGCCGGCGCCGGGGTAGTAGAGCACGAGACCTTCGCGCGGCTTGAGGCGAGCAGTGACATCGACAGCAGCCTTGCCAGGGCGAGCGGCAGGCAGAGGAGGAATGGGGCGATCGTGAGGCATGACGCCAGTGTGTAGCGGCGGTGGCTCACGGAATGAGCCCGGGCTCAGCAGGATGCAGTGGCCGTGCGGTACGCTTGCGCCGACTCCATCACTTCGGCCTGTGTGCACCAGGGGATGAGCTGGCGGATCGCGGAGCAGGGGGTGGCTTGTGGCTCAGCCTGGCTCGCTGGAAAAACCCTAGGGTTTAGCGTAGGCGAACTACCGCTCCAAGGAGTGCGTGATCATCAACTGCAGCTCGAGAATTTTGGTCATCGGGCTTCATGTATTGACAAAAGATATACGTCATTCGATAATTTGTATATCCAATGTGCATGCAAGAAAGGAGTGACCCATGCGTGACGCCGCCATCAACCTGCGAGCCCTGCCCGAGCAACGTGACCTGATTGATCAGGCCGCTAGCCTGCTGGGAAAGAACCGCTCTGACTTCATGCTCGAAGCCGCCTGCGAGCGCGCGCAGGCGGTCGTGCTGGATCAGGTCTTTTTCAGCCTGAATGCCGACAAGTTCAGGCAGTTCACCGCCATGCTGGACGCGCCCCCTGGCCCGAATCCGGGTCTTGAGCGTCTGCTTGCCGTCAAGGCGCCCTGGAGCACTGGAGCGGCATGAACTGGCAACTGAGCGCGCCACAACCCCTCACGTCCTCCCATCATCTGGATGGATTTGCTTGCGGAGAAATCAGCCTCGACGAATGGCTTAAGCGCCGGGCACTGTCCAATCAGATCAGTGGAGCCAGCCGAACTTTCGTCGTCGCAGACCAGCAAGGACAGGTGTTCGGCTATTACGCGATGGCTGCCGGCGCCGTCACCCACCAGATGGCGACGAGCAGCGTGCGGCGCAACATGCCAGATCCTGTTCCGGTGATGGTGCTGGCCAGGCTCGCGATTGACCACCGAGCCCAGGGCATCAAGCTCGGGGCCGCGATGCTGCAGGACGCCGTCAACCGGGCTGTGACCGTGTCACAGAACGCCGGCGTTCGGGCCCTGCTGGTCCACGCGCTCAACGAGCGCGCCAAGCAGTTCTACGAGCACTACGGCTTTCAGGAGTCGCCACAGCACCCGATGACACTGATGCTGCGCTTGAATGCCGTCAAGGTCTGAGGGCTGCCGCGATCGGAGTGGGGAATCAGGCCAGCTGCCGGCCGGCGCCACGACCAGGCCTTGTTCAACGCGTTGAGCGTGAGGGCACAGGTCATGCGTTCGGCCATGGCACAGCCGACGATCTCGCAGCTGTAGAGATCCTTGATGCCTGCCAGGTAGAGCCAGCCCTCGTCGGTGCGAATGTAGGTGCTGTCGGTCACCCAGATCCTGTCCGGGGCCTCGGCGGTGAACTGCTGCTGCAGCAGGTTGTCGGCCACCGGCAGTGCATGCGCGGAGTCGGTCGTCGCTCGGAAACAGCGCTTTTGCTTGCAGCTTAGCCCCAGCTGGCGACACAGCCGTCCCACCCGATCGCGTCCGATTTGGAAGCCCTTGGCCTTCAGGTGCGCGTGCACGCTCTGCGTACCGTAGGTCTGCCGATCCGCCTCGTGGGCCGGCTTTACCTGCAGCGGCGCGCAGTCCATAGGATGTGAGTTCGGGCGTCGCTACAGCAGGAGGGGGGTCTGAGGCGCAGTGGAACAGAAACAGGGTCAAGAAATCAATTCGAGTAGCAAGGAATTGTTTCCACGTGTTGGGGATTTTTGGGTGAAGGGGATCGGACTCGGATACGCTGGTTTCCATAGTCATGATTTTGTGCAATCATTGCACATGCAATCCGGGCATGTCCACGTTGTACAGCCTGCCCAACTGCAAGATCGAGATCCGGACGCGCGACCATCTGCCGCCCCACGTGCATGTGCTGCTCAAAGACGGCCGCGAGGTGCTGGTGCATCTGGAGGATGGCAAGCTTGTCATGCGCCAGAGGGTGCGCCGGCTGGAGATTGCCGAGGCACTGGACTGGATCGCTGCGCGCGCACCGGAACTGATCGAATGCTTCAAGGAGCTGCAACAATGAACCGAGACCCCTTGCGCCTGCGGGCGGTGACCGCCCTGCCGAACCAGTCGCTGCACCTGGTATTCCAGGACGGCTTCGAGGCCGATGTCGGACTGGGCGACTGGATTGCCAACACGAGCGCGCTGCAAGCCCTGGCGGACCCGGCGCTGTTCTCGCGGGCGCGGGTTGGCGAATGGGGCAGCGCCGTCGAATGGATCCCGGACGAACTGGACCTGGGAGCTGACAACCTGCGCAACCTCGCCATCGAGCAGGCGGGCGGCATCGGCCACGAGCGGCTCTGGGTCTGGATGCATGACTGCGGCCTGACGCAGCAGCAGGCGGCCGATGCGGTGGGGATCTCGCGCCGGATGCTCAACTACTACCTGTCTGGCAGCAAGCCTATCCCCAAGACGGTATGGCTGGCCTGCAAGGGCTGGCAGGCCGAGCAACGGGAGGCCCAGCGCAGGCCGCGCCGCCATCGGACGGCACCTTTCGGGGTCAATGTGGCGGCGCACGCCTAAAGCGACTCCCCCATGTACCCTGCATGGAGCTGGTTCGGTCATGATGGGGACATCCGTCCTGACCAGCTCAAGCAGATCTGGCCATGAACTCGAAAGCCATCTTATCTTGGCGCGTGAATTCTTGGCTGCGTTGACTTCTGTCGGCAGTTGCCGGATGGCAGCCGAGAGCCAATCCGCCGGCAGCGAGTCCAGTCGCTGCAGGCGCTGGCGGAGTTCGGCCACCAGCGACCGCCAGTAGCGCATTGAGTCCCTTTTCCGATGACTTTCCAGGCTCCTGGTGCCGGCCAGCTCAAGCCCGGCACGCACCTGCGCCAATACAAGAGCGGCCTCTACATCGTGGTCAGGCAGCGGCCTGATCGTGGCCAGCCTCAGGACCGGCATCCTGTACCAGCCGCTGCAGGGCGACATGCAGCAGGTCAGCTGGATGCGTCCCATCACCAACTTCTAGGAGCAGGAGACGGCCAAGACCGCCGACGGGGTGGTGCCGCGCTTCGTAATCGTTGAAGACTTTGCGGCAGCACCTGCCAGGCCGTAGCACTAAGGAGTGCACCCTGACCTACAGGTAATCCCCTGTTAGCGTGGTCAAGCTTGTGGACAACCCTATCCCCCTGCATCCAAGTTCTTGTCAGCAATAATCTTTTGAAGACTGCTCAAGAAACAGGCAGAGATTGCGGGTCCCTCCGCCACCCTCCTGCTCACGCCGGCCGGATCTCCCCCAGCCACAGTGTCAGCTCCTCGGGGGCCATCACCATCGCGCCGCTGCGCTCGACTCGTTTGCTGTTGCTTCGAAGACCGTGCAAGGACGCCATCAGAAAAGCAATTGATGTTCCGTCATGTAATCGATTGATTACAATAAATCCATGTACATCATCAAGCGAACGCCTGAGTTCGATCATTGGTTCGAAAGTCTGAAAGACCCGATGACGCGGATCCGCTTGGCCAGGTGGCTGGACAAGGCGCAGCGGGGGCTGCTGGGTGAAGTGGCGCCCGTCGGATCGGGCGTATGGGAGATGCGCGAGTACTTCGGCCCGGGCTGGCGGATGTACTACGTCGAGCGCGACGGCTTGTTGATCGTGATGCTGGGCGGTGGCGACAAGTCGAGCCAAAGCGCCGACATTGCTGCTGCGCAAGCCCTGTCCAATGCACTG
>JBDLTM010000161.1:0-5747 GCA_039805805.1 Pseudomonadota bacterium
CAGCCGCGACGGCCAGCGCATGGGCGACTGGAAGATGGTCGACACCATGATCAACGACGGCCTGACCGACGCCTACGCCAAGTACCACATGGGCATCACGGCCGAGAACGTCGCCAAGGAATTTGGCATCAGCCGCGAGGCGCAGGATGCGCTGGCACTGGCCAGCCAGCTGAAGGCCGCCGCTGCGCAGGACGCGGGCCGCTTCGCCGACGAGATCGTGCCGGTCGTGATCCCGCAGCGCAAGGGCGACCCGGTCGTCTTCGCCGCCGACGAGTTCATCAACAAGAAGACCAGCGCCGAAGGCCTGGCCGGACTCAAGCCCGCCTTCGACAAGGCTGGCTCCGTCACGGCCGGCAACGCCTCGGGCATCAACGACGGTGCCTCCGCCGTGATGGTGATGAAGGCCAGCAAGGCCGCCGAGCTGGGCCTCAAGCCCCTGGCCAGGATCAAGAGCTTCGGCACCACCGGCCTGGATCCGGCCATCATGGGCATGGGCCCGGTCTCGGCGTCCAGGAAGGCGCTGGCGCGCGCCGGCTGGAGCGTGGGCGACGTCGACCTGTTCGAGCTCAACGAAGCCTTCGCGGCCCAGGCCTGCGCGGTCAACCAGGAGCTGGGCGCAGATCCGGCCAAGGTCAACGTCAACGGCGGCGCGATCGCGCTGGGCCACCCGATCGGCGCCTCCGGCTGCCGCGTGCTGGTCTCGCTGATCCACGAGATGAACCGTCGCGACGCCAGGAAGGGCCTGGCAGCCCTGTGCATCGGCGGCGGAATGGGCGTGGCGCTGGCTGTCGAGCGCTGACCCTGTTTGTTCCCTGTCAGGATGCCACCGCATGATGCGAGTGGTGTCCTGCATCTGCTCACACACTGGCACCCCAACTCAACCAAGAGGAGAACTACATGACTCAAAAGATCGCTTACGTCACCGGCGGCATGGGCGGCATCGGTACCGCCATCTGCCAGCGCCTGCACCAGGACGGCTTCAAGGTCATCGCTGGCTGCGGTCCGACCCGCGACTTCCAGAAATGGCTCGACGAGCAGAAGGCCCTGGGCTACACCTTCCACGCCTCTGTTGGCGACGTCAGCAGCTGGGAGTCCACCGTCGAGGCCTTCTCCAAGGCCAAGGCCGAGCATGGCCCGATCGACGTGCTGGTCAACAACGCCGGCATCACCAAGGACCGAGTCTTCCTCAAGATGACCCGCGAGGACTGGGATGCCGTCATCAGCACCAACCTGACCTCGATGTTCAACGTGACCAAGCAGGTCATCCCCGACATGGTCGAGCGTGGCTTCGGTCGCGTGGTCCAGATCTCGTCGGTCAACGGCCAGAAGGGCCAGGCAGGCCAGACCAACTACTCGGCCGCCAAGGCCGGCATGCACGGCTTCACCATGGCACTGGCCCAGGAAATGGCGACCAAGGGCGTGACCGTCAACACCGTCAGCCCGGGCTACATCGGGACCGACATGGTCAACGCCATCCGTGCCGACGTGCTCGAGAAGATCGTCGGCACCGTTCCGGTCAAGCGTCTGGGCAAGCCGAGCGAGATCGCCTCCATCGTCGCCTGGCTGGCCAGCGAGGACGGCGGCTACACCACCGGTGCCGACTTCGCCGTCAACGGCGGCCTGCACATGAGCTGATCCCAGTCCCGGGGCTCAAGCGAGCCCCTGGTGATCGAGACAGACCCGCCCGCGCCGAAAAGCCGGGCGGTTTTTTTCGTCCTCAGGGCCGGCTGATGCTCACGCTCGAGGCCAGGTTGCGGCTCGCGTCGTAGTTCGTAACCGGGGCCGTGATGTTGCCGACTGCAAAGTTGCTGCTGCTACTGTTGCGCGGAATGACCGAGCTCCTGAGCGTGCAGCTGCCGGTGCTGCCAGTGATGCAGCTGCCGCTGCCGCCCGGGCTGAAGCTGCCGTTGACCGTGGCGCCGGAGACGGCGGTCGTGAACCGGCTGCTGTCGTGCAACTTGACCGTGACGGTCGCGGTGGCGGCCCAGTCGCGGCCGGCCTTGACGCCCTTGCCGCTCAGGGCGCTGACGGCGAAAGTGGATGGAGTCGAGGCCCCGGGCGTGCCCGCTGCCATCGAGTAGGCCAGGCGGTTGGGTGATCCCGTGCCGGGAGTGCCGACGACGCCCGAGGTGGCATTGCCCAGCAGGAAGCTCGTCACGCTGGATGGGCTGGCGGCGCCGTTCGCGGCCAGGGCCAGCGCGGCGATGCCTGCCACATGGGGGCTGGCCATCGAGGTGCCGCTGAGCGTCGCGCTCGCGTTGGTCGCGGTGTACCAGGATGAGGTGATCGAGCTGCCCGGCGCGAACAGGTCCAGGCACTGGCCGTAGTTGGAGTAGGAGGCCCTGGCGTCCGAGCTGGTGGTCGCGCCGACGGTGATCGCGCTGGGTTCGGATGCAGGGGAGTAGTTGCAGGCATCGGCGCTGGAGTTGCCGGCCGCGACCACCATGGTCACGCCCTTGCTGACGGCGCCCGCGACGGCGCTGTTGAGCGCACTAGAAAACCCGCCACCCAGAGACATGTTGGCGACCGCCGGGCGCTGCGCGGACTGTCCGGCCAGCCAGTCGATGCCGGCGATCACGCCGCTGTTGCTGCCGCTGCCCGAGCAGTCGAGCACCCGGACCGGAACCAGGGCCACCCCCTTGGCCACGCCCCACTGCGAGCCGCCCAGCGTGCCCGCGACATGGGTGCCGTGGCCGTTGCAGTCGCTGGTGCCTCTTCCGTCAGCAATCGCGCTGTAACCCCCGGAAACCCGGCCACCAAAGTCCTGGTGCTCGGCCAGAATGCCCGTGTCGACCACGAAGGCGTAGACGCCCGCACCCGTGTACTGGTAGAGGTAGCGACCGTCGAGCCCGCTGCCAGCCTGGTCGACCCGATCCAGCCCCCAGGTGGCATTGGCCTGCTGCATGGGCGGGGCGATCTGGGCCTCGCTCAGGCTGAGGGTGGCGTCCTGCTCGACCCAGTCGACCAGAGGATGCTGACGCAGGGCGGCGATGGCGCGGGCCGGCAGCCTAACCGTGAAGCCCTTGATCGCATGGCCGTAGGTGCGCAGCAGCTGGCCGCCATGCTGGCTGGCGAGCTGGGCCGCCAGCTGGGCGGGTTCTGCTGCCTCGCGCTTGAAGACGACGATGTACTGGTCGGGTATGGCGCGGGAGGATCCGTAGCGGTGGCTGGGAGCATCGCTGCGGGTCTGGGCGCTGGCCGCAGCCAGGGCCAGCAGCAGGACGGAGGCAATGATGGGGGGGCGCATGGTGATTCTCCTCATCCGAACTCGGCAGGGCCGATCCAGGGTCGATGCCGGCATCGGTCCAGCCAGCAACATGCTTGTATTGTAAGAAGAACAATCATTTGCCGCATGCAGGAACAAAGTCCTGTCCGTCGATCATCCCACAAGCCGGAGGGCGCTGCCCAGGCTCAATCAGCCTTGGGCATCGCCGGCCTTGAGCTGGTCCTCCAGCAGCACGGCCTGCGCCATGGCCCAGACCTCGCGCGGCGGCAGGGGCTTGAGCCTGTGGTTGCTCCAGACCTGGCGCCAGCGCCGCGCGCCGCGCTGTCCGTGGCGCATGCCCAGCATGTGGCGAGCGATCGGGTACCAGGGCGTGCCGTCCTCGGCCGCCTCGCGCTCCATGTAGGCCACCATCGCGAGCTCGATCTCGTCCCAGTCCAGCGCGCAGGGCTGGCCGCCATAGTAGCGCTGGTCCCAGTCATGCATGATCCAGGGGTTGTAGTAGGCCTCGCGCCCGACCATGACGCCGTCGACATGCTGCAGCTGCAAGTCGAACTGCTCGGCCGTCTTGAGTCCGCCGTTGACCGCGATGGTCAGCTGCGGGAAGTCCTGCTTAAGACGCCAGGCCAGGTCATAGCGCAGCGGCGGGATCTCGCGGTTCTCCTTCGGGCTAAGGCCCTGCAGCCAGGCGTTGCGCGCGTGCACGATGAAGACTTCGCAGCCGGCCTCGCTGACCCGGCCGACGAATTCCGCCACGAAATCGTAGCTCTCGATCCTGTCGATGCCGATGCGGTGCTTGACCGTGACCGGGATGTCGACGACGTCGCGCATGGCCCTGACGCCGTCGGCGACCAGGCCGGGCTCGTTCATCAGGCAGGCGCCGAAGGCGCCGCGCTGGACGCGATCGCTCGGGCAGCCACAGTTGAGGTTGATCTCGTCATAGCCCCAGTCCTGGCCCAGCTTCGCGCACTTGGCCAGATCGGCTGGATCGCTGCCGCCGAGCTGCAGCGCGATCGGGTGCTCGGTCTCGTCGAAGCGCAGGTGCCGGCGCGGATCGCCGTGCGTGAGGGCGCCGGTCGTCACCATCTCGGTGTAGAGCCGCGTATGCCGGGTGATCAGCCGGTGCAGGTAGCGGCAATGCTTGTCGGTCCAGTCGAGCATCGGCGCGACGGACATGCGCCACGAATTGCGGGGATCGATGCTGCTGCTGGGCTGGAGTGGCTCGCTCATGCTCTTGGACGGGATGGCAAAGGGCAGGATTAAAACACGAAGCCAGCGCAGGGGCTGCCCGAGGGCATTTGTCGGCCACTGCCCGGTCGCCTGGGTCGCGCCTTGCGCTGGTCGGCTCGCTGCTCAGGCGGCCGCCTGCAGCCCGGAGGCGAAATGCTCGCGCATGCGTCGGGCGGCCAGCTCGGCATCGCGTGCCAGCAGGGCATCGAGGATGGCGCGGTGCTCGGCGAGCGACTGCTCGATCCGTCCCGCCTTGAACAGCGAGCCCTGTCGGTTGAGCTTCATCACCTTGCGCAGGTCCGACACCAGCTGCGTTCGCCAGCGGTTGTCCGACAGCTCGAGCAGGCGGCGGTGGAACTTCTCGTTGATCTCGAAGAACTGTTCGCGCGAGCCGGCGTCCGGGCGCGCCGACTGCTCGAGCTGCTGGTGCAGCGCCTCGAGTTCTGTGAGCGCGGCCTGGTCTGCCTGGTGGCACAGCGCGGCGGCTGCATCGGATTCCAGCAGCGCCAGCAGGTCGTAAACCTCGCGCAAGTCTCGTTCGGATACTTCGGTCACGTAGGCGCCGCGCCTGACCTTCATCGTGACCAGGCCTTCGGCCGCCAGCACCTTGAGCGCCTCGCGCAGCGGCGTGCGGCTGATGCCGAGCTCGGTGGCGATCCTGAGCTCGTCGATCCAGCTGCCTGGGGCCAGTTCGCGGTTGTAGATGCGCTGGCGCAGCAGCTCGGCCACTTGTTCATAAAGTGCGCGGGGGGTCAGGGACTGGGCTGGCATGGTCGTCATCTGGTGCTTGGCCGGGAATTGTATAGCTCAAGAAATTTTGCATCAATAATTATGAATGACATACAATGATGCGATCAGCACCCCCAACTCACACCACTATGTCGTCAGAATTCAAGCCCGCCAACCTGGCCGACTGGGAAAAGGCCGCCCTCAAGTCCGTCAAGGACGGCTCGCTCGACAAGCTCAACTGGGTCACGCCTGACGGCATCACCGTCAAGCCGCTCTACACCGCAGCCGACATCCAGGACCTGCCCTACACCGACACGCTGCCGGGCTTCGAGCCCTTCATCCGCGGCCCGCAGGCCACGATGTACGCGGTGCGTCCCTGGACCATCCGCCAGTACGCGGGCTTCTCGACCGCCGAGGAATCGAACGCCTTCTACCGCAAGGCGCTCGCCGCCGGCGGCCAGGGCGTCTCGGTCGCCTTCGACCTCGCGACGCACCGCGGCTACGACAGCGACCATCCGCGCGTGACCGGCGACGTCGGCAAGGCCGGCGTGGCGATCGACAGCGT
>JBDLTM010000162.1:0-5746 GCA_039805805.1 Pseudomonadota bacterium
TCGGCGCTGAGCATGCGCGTGCGCATCATGAAGCTGACCGCGCGCCGCGTGTCCATCACGTTGCGCCGGATGCGGCCCGACATGTCCTGGTGGCGCGCGATCGCAGCCAGCACCTCGCCGGCCTTGTTGTCGGTCACGTCGCCCGCGAGCACCTGGCGGCTGACCTCGTCGAGCTCGTCGTAGATCTCCTCGACCGTGTCGGCGCAGTACTCGGCGTCGGTGTCGTACAGGCTCAGCAGCACTTCCTTGGCGTCGGAGATCAGGCCCGGCATGCGGCGCGCGCGCAGCCGCAGCAGGCGGAACACCGGCACGTCCTCGTCGTGGATCGAGAACAGCACGCCGTGGCTGTTGAGGCCGGGGTTCTGCTGGTTCAGGATGAAGGCCACCCGCACCGAGCGCGGCGCGTCCTCGTCGTCGATCAGGAAGTCGGAGCGGATATGCAGCTCGCCGTTGTCCTCCTCGAAGAAGCGCGCCGACTCCTCGATGTCCTCGTCCATCGCGTCCTCGGGGATCGAGAGGCCGAAATGCTGGCGCACCCAGCGCCGCTCCTCGGGCGTGGGCGATTCGAGGTCGACCCAGATCGGCTTGAAGCGGGTCAGTTCCTCGAGGGATTCGATTTCTTCCTGGAACAGGCGGCCGTTGGCCAGGGTGAAGACGTTGAGCATGCGCAGGCTCCCGGGGCGAAGTTGGGGCAGGGCGAAACGGGATTCGCCAGGGCGGTTGAGGGGTGCTTTCAGCCGCCAGCCCGTCCTCCCGGCCGGTCCTTGCCGGGTTCAGGAGCGCAGTGCCGGCACTGAAAGCACGCGACTAGGGCTGCTTTCCATGGGGTGTTCCGGTGGTGATTCAAACCGGATTATGGCATCCGCAGCGGCGCTTTTGCGGCCCGCCGGCCGGCCTGGCGCAGGGTTTTCGAGTTCACGCAACGGTCACGAAAATGGCGATCGAAAAATCAGCCTGACCCGCTTGCCAGTCCCGTTTTATGACGGCATAGTGGAGTCGGAAATTGCGATTTCCGCCGTTGCCAGGATGCAGCGGCATGGTCAATCCGAGCATAGGAGGCTCTATGAACCTGACGATCAGCGGTCACCACCTCGAAGTCACGCCTGCTCTGCGCAGCTACGTCACGGAAAAACTCGACCGCATCACCCGCCACTTCGATCAGGTTGTCGACATCAAGGTGCTGCTGTCGGTCGACAAGCTCACCGAGAAGGACCTGCGCCAGAAGGCCGAGTGCAACATCCACATCAAGGGCAAGGACATCCACGCCGAGAGCACCCATTTCGATCTCTATGCCGCCGTCGACGAGCTGGCCGACAAGCTTGACCGGCAGGTGCTGCGCCACAAGGACAAGATCCAGGAGCATCACCACGAGACTGCCAAGCGCACCCTGCAGTAAGGCACCCCCGGCTGTGGCACAATGCCCATAGCGCAAAAAGCCGCTTGACCTCTCAAGCGGCTTTTTTCGTTTGCCCGCGTCTGTTGATGTGCTTAGGCATAATCTGCGCTTCCCCCGAGGCTGTTCATGAATCGACTCTCTGCCATATTGCCTGCTGACCAAGTCCTGGTGGCCGTCGATGCCACCAGCAAGAAACGCGCATTCGAGGAAGCCGGCCTGCTGTTCGAATCCCTGCATGGACTCAACCGTGCGCTGGTGACCGACAGCCTGTTCGCGCGCGAGCGCCTGGGCTCCACCGGTCTGGGCCACGGCGTGGCGATTCCGCATGGCCGCATCAAGGGCCTCAAGCAGCCGCTCGCCGCCCTGTTCCAGCTCGCCAGGCCGATCGGCTTCGACGCCCCGGACGAGCAGCCCGTCGGCCTGCTGATCTTCCTGCTCGTGCCGGAAGCCTCGACCCAGAAGCACCTCGAGATCCTGTCCGAAATCGCCGAGCTGCTCAGCGACAGCGGCCTGCGCGAGCGCATGAAGTCCTGCGCCGACGCCACGGCGCTGCACCAGCTGGTCTCGGCCTGGCAGTCGTCGGCCCGCGACGCCGCCTGAGGCCCGCGACATGAAACCCAAGGTCATCAGCGCCGACGCCCTGTTCGAGGATCACCGCGACCGCCTGGGGTGGCAGTGGCTGGCTGGCCAGAGCGCCTCAGAGCGCCGCTTCGACGAGCTCGCGATCCAGCAGGCCCGCTCGAGCGCCGACCTGGTCGGTCACCTGAACTACATCCACCCCTACCGGATCCAGGTCATCGGCGAGCGCGAGGTGCGCTACCTGACCCGATCGTGCGAGGAGGACTGCCGGCGCCGGGTCGCGCGCATCGTCACGCTGGAGCCTCCGGTGCTGATCGTCGCCGACGGCGAACAGGCCCCCGAGGCGCTGGTCTCGATGTGCGAGCGCGCGCATATCCCGCTGTTCTCGACCAGGGGCTCGGCGGCCTTCGTGATCGACGTGCTGCGCTCCTACCTGGCGCGTCATTTCGCCGAGCGCGCCACGCTGCATGGCGTCTTCATGGACATCCTGGGCATCGGCGTGCTGATCACCGGCGAGTCAGGCCTCGGCAAGAGCGAGCTGGGCCTGGAGCTGATCTCGCGCGGCAACGGACTGGTCGCCGACGACGCGGTCGACCTCTACCGCATCAACCAGAACACCATCGAGGGCCGCTGCCCCGAACTGCTGCAGAACCTGCTCGAGGTGCGCGGCATCGGCCTGCTCGACATCAAGGCCATCTTCGGCGAGACCGCGGTGCGGCGCAAGATGCGGCTCAAGCTGATCGTGCACCTGGTGCGCAAGGAGACGATGGAGCGCGAGTACGAGCGCATGCCGTCCGAGCCGCTGCACCAGGATGTGCTGGGCGTTCCGGTGCGCAAGGTCGTGATCCAGGTCGTCGCCGGTCGCAACATCGCGGTGCTGGTCGAGGCTGCGGTGCGCAACACCATCCTGCAGCTGCGCGGCATCGACACCTATGCCGAGTTCGTCAGGCGCCAGCGAGAGGCGATCGAGCGCGGGCTGTACTGAGCGGCAGGCCGCCAAGCTCAGCGGGGCGGGCGTTTGCGGTGCTCGCAGTCGGGCTTGTTGCAGCTCGCGTAGAGCGACAGCGCGTGCTCCTGCAGCTGGAAGCCGCGCTCCTGCGCGATCCGGTGCTGGCGTTGCTCGATCTCGGGATCGTAGAACTCCTCGACCCGGCCGCAGTCCAGGCAGACCAGATGGTCGTGGTGCTGGCCTTCGTTGAGCTCGTAGACGGCCTTGCCCGACTCGAAATTGCTGCGCGTGAGCAGGCCGGCCTGCTCGAACTGCATCAGCACCCGGTAGACCGTGGCCAGGCCGATGTCGGAACGGCCCTCGAGCAGCACGCGGAAGACATCCTCGGCCGTCATGTGGCGCTGGCGGCTGTTCTGGAACACCTCCAGGATCTTGAGGCGCGGCAGGGTGGCCTTGAGTCCGGTGCTCTTGAGTTCTTCTATATTGGACATGGGTGGCTGGTTCGCAGGAGGGCACTCGGGGCCCAGGCCCGGCAGGGACGAATGCTGCTACAGCCCCGCCATGCCCCAAGGGCTACAATGCCCCGGATCATATCGCCATGCGCCACAGGCTGCGCAGGGTGTCACCTAAGACCGCAGAGACATGATGTTCAAACCTCGCACCATGCGCACCGCCATGACGGGCGCCACCGTGCTCGCCGTCTCCGCCCTGCTGGCGCTTTCCGGCTGCTCCAGCGCGGGCAAGCTCGGCGAATCGGTCGGCTCGCTGGGCGGCATGCTGGCGCCCTACCGCAGCGACGTGCTGCAGGGCAATGTCGTCACGCGTGAGCAGGTCCAGGCGCTGCAGCGCGGCATGCCGCGCGATCAGGTGCGCAACGTCCTGGGCACGCCGCTGCTGGCGAGCGCCTTCCATGCCGACCGCTGGGACTACGTGTTCACCTTCCGCCGCCAGGGCCAGCCCCCGCAGCAGCGCAAGGTGACCCTGTTCTTCCAGGGCGACGCTCTGGCGCGCGTGGAGGCCGACGAACTGCCGACCGAGCAGGAATTCGTCACTTCGCTCGATGCGCGCCGCCAGGGCTCCAAGGTGCCGCCGCTGCAGGCCACCGAGGCGGAACTCAAGGCTTTTGCCGAGAAGAACCGCCAGCCCGTCGAGTCCGACCGAACCGCGCCTGCCACCGCTCCTTTGGCGAGCTATCCGCCCCTCGAATCCCGTTAATCCGCCATGAGCAACCACCAACTTCGCGTCTGCATCGCAGGCGCCAGCGGCCGCATGGGCCGCACGCTGATCGAAGCCGTCCAGAATGCCGACGACTGCGTGCTGAGCGCAGCGCTCGACCTGCCGGGCAGCCCCGCGCTGGGCCTGGACGCCAGCGCCTTCATGGGCCAGGCCAGCGGCGTGCAGATCGCATCCGACCTCGACGCCATCGCCGGCAGCGAGTACCTGATCGACTTCACCCGTCCCGAGGGCACGATGGAGCATCTGCGCGCCTGCGTCAAGCATGGCGTCAAGATGATCATCGGCACCACCGGCTTCTCGGACGCGCAGAAGGCCGAGATCGCCGAGGCCGCCCAGCAGATCTCGATCATGATGGCGCCGAACATGAGCGTCGGCGTCAACGTCACGCTGAAATTGCTCGAGATGGCCGCCAAGGCACTCAACACGGGCTACGACATCGAGGTCATCGAGGCGCACCACCGACACAAGGTCGACGCGCCGTCCGGCACTGCGCTCAAGATGGGCGAGGTGATCGCCGACGCGCTGGGCCGCGACCTGAAGGACTGCGCGGTCTACGAGCGCTACGGCCACACCGGTGAGCGCGATCCCTCGACGATCGGCTTCGCGACCGTGCGCGGCGGCGACATCGTCGGCGACCACACCGTGCTGTTCGCCGGCATCGGCGACCGCATCGAGATCACGCACAAGTCCAGCAGCCGCGCCACCTATGCCCAGGGCAGCCTGCGCGCCGCGCGCTTCCTGGCCGACCAGCCGACCGGCCTCTACGACATGTTCGACGTGCTCGGCCTGCGTTAACAGCTATCTGATCCCATGCAAGACAAGTACCAGCACCAAGAGATCGAGCGCGCCGCGCAGGCGCACTGGAACGCGCGCGACGCCTACCGCGTGACCGAAGACGACAGCAAGAAGAAGTTCTACGCCTGCTCGATGCTGCCGTACCCGAGCGGCAAGCTGCACATGGGCCATGTGCGCAACTACACGATCAACGACATGCTGACGCGCCAGCTGCGCATGCAGGGCTACAACGTCCTGATGCCGATGGGCTGGGACGCCTTCGGCCTGCCGGCCGAGAACGCCGCGCTCAAGAACAAGGTGCCGCCGGCGCAGTGGACCTACTCGAACATCGCCTACATGAAGGGCCAGATGCAGGCCATGGGCCTGGCGATCGACTGGTCGCGCGAGGTCGCCACCTGTTCGCCCGAGTACTACAAGTGGAACCAGTGGCTGTTCCTCAAGATGCTCGAGAAGGGCATCGCCTACCGCAAGACCCAGGTCGTGAACTGGGACCCGGTCGACCAGACCGTGCTGGCCAACGAGCAGGTGATCGACGGCCGCGGCTGGCGCTCGGGCGCCCTGGTGGAAAAGCGCGAGATCCCGGGCTACTACCTGAACATCACGAAATACGCCGACGAACTGCTCGGCGCGGTGGCCAACCCGGACGACAAGAACTACCTGGCAGGCTGGCCCGAGCGTGTGCGCCTGATGCAGGAGAACTGGATCGGCAAGAGCGAAGGCGTGCGCTTTGCGTTTGCCCACACCATTGCAGGTGCCGATGGCCAGCTGATCAACCAGGGGCAGATGTGGGT
>JBDLTM010000163.1:0-5697 GCA_039805805.1 Pseudomonadota bacterium
CCCGACCTTGCCGGTAGCCTGCGCGGCGTCGACGTGGAAGATCACGCCTTTCTCGCGGCAGATCTCGCCGATCGCGGCGATGTCCTGGATCACGCCGATCTCGTTGTTGACATGCATCACGCTGGCCAGGATGGTGTCGGGGCGGATCGCGGCCTTGAAGGCCTCCAGATCCAGCAGGCCGTCAGGCAACACGTCGAGGTAGGTGACCTCGAAGCCCTCGCGCTCGAGGTGGCGCATGGTGTCGAGCACGGCCTTGTGCTCGGTCTTGACCGTGATCAGGTGCTTGCCCTTGGCGCTGTAGAAATGCGCCGCGCCCTTCAGCGCCAGGTTGTTGGATTCGGTCGCTCCGCTGGTCCAGACGATCTCGCGCGGATCGGCGCCGATCAGGTCGGCGACCTGCTCGCGGGCCTTCTCGACCGCGGCTTCGGCCTCCCAGCCCCAGGCATGGCTGCGCGAGGCCGGGTTGCCGAAATGGTCATGCAGCCAGGGGATCATCTGCTCGACCACGCGCGGATCGCAGGGCGTGGTGGCGCTGTAGTCGAGGTAGATCGGGAGATGCGGGGTGGTGCTCATGTTGTCGTCCTGTTCGGGTAAATGGCGCTGGTGCGGCTTCAGTTCACTTGGCGACTGCCGCACCGAGCGCGAAGACGGAATTGGGTGCGGTGACGCGGATCGGCTTGACGACCGGTGCCGAGGAGATCGCGCGACGGATCTGCGGCGCGGGCTCGATCACGATGCCCTTGGCGATCTGCTCCTCGATCAGCTTCTGCAGCGTGACCGAGCTCAGGAACTCGACCATCTTGGCATTGAGCTGGTCCCAGAGGTCATGCGTGATGCAGGGAACACCGTCGCCCATGCAGTTGTGCTTGCCGTTGCAGCCGGTGGCGTCGATCGGCTCGTCGACCGAGGTGATGATGTCGGCCACGGTGATCTCGTCGGCACGACGCCCGAGGGTGTAGCCTCCGCCCGGGCCACGGGTCGATTCGACCAGGTGGTTGCGCCGCAGCTTGCCGAACAGCTGCTCGAGATAGGAAAGCGAGATCTGCTGGCGCTGGCTGATCGCGGCCAGCGTCACCGGACCGCTGCTCTGGCGCAGCGCCAGATCGATCATGGCGGTGACGGCGAAACGGCCCTTGGTGGTGAGACGCATGACAAACTCCTGTATCAGACTCGAGGCGCTGGCTTCAGGAGGTTGAAGTCCTCGCGTCAATTCCGAGTGCTTTCGTCAAGTATACACCAAACCCGACCTTTTCTGTCGAGATTAGGCCGGGCTCAGGCGCCGGCGCGCGCTTGGTGTTGCGCCTGGAAGCGGAACTCGACGCCCAGGCCAGGTGCTGCGTCGTAGAAGCGCACCGCGGCGCCGATCTGGGCGGCACGGTTGCGGATGTTGTTGAGCCCGCGGCCCGCCAGCTGCGTGCCATGGCTGGAGGTCGCGGCGGGAGGGGCGCCGCGGCCATCGTCCTCGATGACCAGAAAGACATGTCCGGCTACATCCTCCGAGGTCCTGACCAGCACGCGGCTGGCGCGGGAATGCTTGACCACATTGGCCAGTATCTCCTGCACGCAGCGGAACAGGTGCATCACGCCACGCGAGTCGAGATCGGCGATCGGCGCCGTCTCCTCGACCTGCCAGTCGAGCTCGATGCCGGCCGCCTCCAGCGAGGGGCCGACGCGCAGTCGCAGAGTGCCCATGATGGCCGGCAGGTCTCCATCCATGGGCTCGAGCGAGTCCAGCATCAGGCGCAGCTCCTCGAGCGCCTGCTGCACCATGGCGGCCACCTGTCCCGCCTGCAACTCGCCCCTGGCATTGCGCACCAGGTTGAGCGTCTGGACCAGCTGGCTCCCAAGCCCGTCGTGCATGTCGCGCATCATGCGGCGGCGCTCGCCCTCGAGCAGGCGCTGCTGGTCGGCCTTCTTGAGCTGCTCGAAGGCCGACAGCAGCTCGGCTTCGCGCGCCGCGATGCGGTCGGCCTGGGTCGCGTTGAGACGTCGCACCTCCTCGATCGATCGGTTCGAGCGCCGCAGCAGCCGGAGGAAGACCGACAGCAGCGCCACCAGCCCGAGCGAGAGCAGCAGGATCCAGTGGCTCCCGATATACCATTCCATCGACTGAGCCATCAGAGCAGGCCGCGCTCCTGCGCCACCTTGACCACCTGGACCCGGGTATGGACGGCGAGCTTCCGGTAGAGGTTCTTGATGTGGGTGCTGACGGTCGCGGCGCCGATGCCGAGTTTGGCCGCGATCTCCTTGTTGACATAGCCCTGCGCGACCAGCCGCAGCACCTCGGTCTCGCGCTCGGACAGGGAGGGCATCTCGTCCCCGTCGGTCGCCAGGCTGGCTTCAGGACGGCGGAACTGCTTGAGCAGCATGCGCGCGAGCAAAGGCGAGATCGGCGCTCCGCCCTCGCGCACCTGCTCGATCGCGGCGACCAGTTCCTCGCCGCTGCAGCCCTTGAGCACATAGCCGGTTGCGCCGCACTGCAAGGCCTCGATCAGTCGGCTCTCGTCGCCAAAGACGGTGAAGACCAGCAGCTCCGCCTCAGGCCTGGCGATAGAGAGGGTGCGCAGCATCTCCTCGCCGCGCCCGTCAGGCAGGCCGAGGTCGACCAGGAACACGTCGGCCAGGCTGAAGGGCGCGACCAGCCGGGCATGCGCGAGGGTGTCCGAATGGCCGACCAGGCGCCACTGCGGCCGACCCAGCAGGGTCTGCTCGACGAAGCGCAGGATGGTCGGATCGTCCTCGATCAGATAGAGGCGGATGTACTCATTCGGCATGGGCGCGATTGTGCGGCAAAACGATTGCCGGAACCTGCGATGGGTCAGGCCGCCGTGCGCAGCGGCACGACGTTGTCGCCGCCATGCGCGCCCAGCACCTTGTCCTTGAGACGCGCGAGCTGGTCGCGCACGCGCGCGGCCTGCTCGAACTCGAGATTGCGCGCGTGGTCGAGCATCTGCTTCTCGAGCCGCTTGATCTCGCGCGCCAGCGTCTTCTCGTCCATCTCGGCAACCTCGGCCAGGTGCTGGCGTGCCTGCTCCAGCTTCCTGGCCTCCTCGCCGGCCTTCTCGCTGTAGACGCCGTCGATCAGGTCCTTGATGCGCTTGACCACGCCGCGCGGCGTGATGCCGTTGGCCTGGTTGAAGGCAAGCTGCCTGGCACGGCGGCGCTCGGTCTCGTCGATCGCGCGCCGCATCGAGTCGGTGATGCGGTCGGCATAAAGGATGGCGGTGCCGCTGAGGTTGCGCGCCGCGCGGCCTATGGTCTGGATCAGGCTGCGCTCGCTGCGCAGGAAGCCCTCCTTGTCGGCGTCGAGGATCGCGACCAGCGAGACCTCGGGAATGTCCAGGCCCTCGCGCAGTAGGTTGATTCCGACCAGCACGTCGAACACGCCCAGGCGCAGGTCGCGCAGGATCTCGACCCGCTCGACGGTGTCGATGTCGCTGTGCAGGTAGCGCACCTTGACGCCGTTCTCTCCCAGGTAGTCGGTCAGCTGCTCGGCCATGCGCTTGGTCAGCACCGTGATCAGCACCCGCTCCTCGCGCTCGACGCGCAGCCGGATCTCTCCCAGCACGTCGTCGACCTGGTGCGTCGCCGGCCTCACCTCGACCAGCGGGTCGACCAGCCCGGTCGGGCGCACGACCTGCTCGACCACCTGGCCGGCATGCTGCTTCTCGTAGTCGGCGGGCGTGGCCGAGACGAAGATGCACTGGCGCATCTTGGTCTCGAACTCCTCGAACTTGAGCGGCCGGTTGTCCAGCGCCGACGGCAGGCGGAAGCCGTACTCGACCAACGTGGTCTTGCGCGCGCGGTCGCCGTTGTACATGCCGCCGAGCTGGCCGATCATGACATGGCTCTCGTCGAGGAACATCAGCGCGTCTTTCGGCAGGTAGTCGGTCAGCGTGCTGGGTGCCTCGCCGGGGGCCGCGCCGCTCAGGTGCCGGCTGTAGTTCTCGATCCCCTTGCAGTGGCCGACCTCGCTGAGCATCTCGAGGTCGAAGCGGGTGCGCTGCTCCAGCCGCTGCGCCTCGACCAGCTTGCCCATGCCGACGAGCTGCTGCAGGCGCTCGGCCAGCTCCTCCTTGATGCCTTCGACCGCGGCCAGCACCTGCTCGCGCGGCGTGACATAGTGACTGGAAGGATAGACGGTGAAGCGCGGGATCTTCTGCCGGATGCGCCCGGTCAGCGGGTCGAACAGCTGCAGCGTCTCGACCTCGTCGTCGAACAGCTCGATGCGGACCGCGAGCTCCGAATGCTCGGCCGGGAAGACGTCGATGGTGTCGCCACGGACGCGGAACTTGCCGCGGCTGAAATCCTGCTCGTTGCGCTGGTACTGCATGCGGACCAGCTGGGCGATCAGGTCGCGCTGGCCTAATCTGTCGCCGACGCGCAGCGTCATGATCATCTGGTGGTAGCTCTCGGGCTTGCCGATGCCGTAGATGGCAGACACGGTCGCCACGATCACCACGTCGCGCCGCTCGAGCAGGCTCTTGGTGCAGGACAGGCGCATCTGCTCGATATGCTCGTTGATCGCGCTGTCCTTCTCGATGAACAGGTCGCGCTGCGGAACATAGGCCTCGGGCTGGTAGTAGTCGTAGTAGCTGACGAAATACTCGACCGCGTTCTTCGGGAAGAACTCGCGGAACTCGGCGTAGAGCTGCGCGGCCAGCGTCTTGTTGGGCGCGAAAACGATCGCCGGCCGGCCCAGCCGCGCGATCACGTTGGCCATGGTGAAGGTCTTGCCGGATCCGGTCACGCCGAGCAGGGTCTGGAACACCTCGCCGTCATTGACGCCGTCGACCAGCTGCGCGATCGCGGTCGGCTGGTCGCCGCCGGGCGGAAAGGGCTGGAACAGCTCGAAGGGAGAGCCGGGGAAGGAGACGAACTGGCCTGGGGAGTCTGTGGACATGAACGGATTGTTTCACATGGGGCCGGACAAGGCCGACCTGGCAGAAATCCGCCCTCGCTATAAAATAATGGGCTTCGTACTGCTTGGGTGCAGTGCATTTCCGCCCCCTCCTCCTCTACAGGTAAAGCCCCATGTCTCTGTTTTCCGCCGTCGAAATGGCCCCCCGCGACCCGATCCTGGGTCTGAACGAGCAGTACAACGCCGACACCAACCCCAACAAGGTCAACCTGGGCGTGGGCGTCTACTTCGACGACAACGGCAAGCTGCCGCTGCTCAAGTGCGTCCAGGCCGCCGAGCAGGCCATGATGGAAAAGCCCGCCGCGCGCGGCTACCTGCCGATCGACGGCATCGTCGCCTATGACAACGCCGTCAAGGGCCTGGTCTTCGGCGCCGACTCCGACGTCGTCAAGTCCGGCCGCGTCTCGACCGTGCAGGCCATCGGCGGCACCGGCGGCCTCAAGCTCGGCGCCGACTTCCTCAAGAAGGTCACCCCGAATGCCAGGGTTCTGATCTCCGACCCGTCCTGGGAAAACCACCGTGCCATCTTCACCAACGCCGGCTTCGAAGTCGGCAGCTACGCCTACTACGACGCTGACAGGCGCGGCGTCAACTTCGACGGCATGCTGGCCGACCTCAACGCGGCCGAGGCCGGCACCATCGTCGTGCTGCACGCCTGCTGCCACAACCCGACCGGCTACGACATCACCCCCGAGCAGTGGGACCAGGTGATCGCCGTCGTCAAGGCACGCGGCCTGACCGCCTTCCTCGACATGGCCTACCAGGGCTTCGGCGAC
>JBDLTM010000164.1:0-5668 GCA_039805805.1 Pseudomonadota bacterium
CTCGACCGAGTCGATCGCGACCGACACGAAGTCGCCGACCTGGACTTCAAGTTCGCCCTGGTCGTTCTTGAATTCTGCGATCGGCACATAGGCTTCGGACTTCAGGCCGGCGTTGACGACCACATGGTTGTGCTCGATGCGGACGACTTCGGCGGTGATGACCTCGCCAGCGCGCATGTTGGCGCGTTGCAGAGATTCTTCAAACAGGGCGGCAAAAGATTCAGACATGTTGTTCCTAAACCGGGCTCCCGGCTGAACGGGTTCGGGCGCACGGCAGATGCCAAGCGCGTCGCCAGGTTGGCAACGCGGGTTGCGGGTTGATATCCCTGGGGCCTGCGGATCACATCCGGCGGGGCCTTCGGGGCCTGGCCCGGGATGGGCCAATGCAAGCGCCCCGGGCGGGGCACTCACGGTCAGGCGCCCTGGAAGGGGCGCCGGCCTTCCCACCATGACAGCACAAGCTGCACCGATTCCTCGATGCCCAGCTCGGAGTTGTCCAGCGGCAAGGCGTCCTCGGCCGGCTTGAGCGGAGCGCTCTTGCGCGTGGTGTCGCGCAGGTCACGTTCGACCAAGTCTGCCAAAAGGTCTTCTAGTCTAGCATCGACGCCCTTGGAAATCAACTGCTTATGGCGTCGGATTGCGCGCTGCTCGGCGCTCGCGCTCAGGAAGACCTTGAGCGGCGCCTTGGGGAAGATCACCGTGCCCATGTCGCGGCCGTCCGCGATCAGCCCGGGCAGGCGCCGGAATCCATGCTGCAGCTCGACCAGCGCGGTGCGCACGGCCGGCAGCGCGGAGACCTTGGAGGCGTTCATGCCGCCGGTTTCGCTGCGGATCGCGTCGGTGACATCGTGGCCGGATAGCAGCACGCGGTCGTCGTCGAAGCTCACCGGCAGGCGGCGCGCCAGCTCGGCGACCTGCGCCTCGTGAGCGGCGTCGAGCTCGAGACCGGCCTGCAGCGCGGCATAGGCCGTGACGCGATAGAGCGCGCCCGAATCGAGCAGCTCGTAGCCCAGGCGCTGCGCGAGCTGGCTGGAAAGAGTGCCCTTGCCCGATGCGGTGGGGCCGTCGACGCAGATCACCGGGATGTCGGTGGCGTCGGCCTGCACCACCGAGAACAGCGCCTCGAAGTAGTCCGGGAAGGTCTTGGCGACGCACTTCGGGTCCTCGATGCGCACAGGCAGCCGCGCCGGGTTGAAGGCGGCGAGCGAGAAGCACATCGCGACGCGGTGGTCGTCGTAGGTGTGGATCGAGGCGGCTTGCCAGCCGTCGGCAGGCGGCGGAGTCACCTTGATGTAGTCCTGGCCCTCCTCGACGCTGGCCCCGAGCTTGCGCAGCTCGCAGGCCATGGCGGCGATGCGGTCGGTCTCCTTGACGCGCCAGCTCTCGATGTTGCGCAGCGTGGTCGTGCCGTCGGCGTAGAGCGCCATCACGGCCAGCGTCATCGCGGCGTCGGGGATATGGTTGCAGTCGAGGTCGATCGCCTTCAGCGGCCAGGCGCCGCGCCGGATCTGCAGGCTGTTGGCTGATCCGGTCACGACCGCGCCCATCGCCTGCGCCGCCTCGACGAAGCGGATGTCGCCCTGGATCGAGTCGAGCCCGACGCCCTGGATCGTGATGCCATCAGCCGAATCGGCGATGGCGCCTAGTGCGATGAAGTAGCTCGCCGAGCTCGCGTCGCCCTCGACATGGATGCTGCCGGGCGAGGTGTAGCGGCTGCCGGCCGGGATGATGAAGCGCTGCCAGCCTTCGCGCCGCACCTGAACGCCAAAGCGCGCGAGCAGCTTGAGCGTGATCTCGATATAGGGCTTGGAGATCAGTTCGCCGACGACCTCGATCACCACGTCCTGGCTGGCGACCAGTGGCAGCGCGAGCAGCAGCGCGGTCAGGAACTGGCTCGAGACGTTGCCGCGCACCTGGATCGCCTGGCCGAGCTGAAGCGCGGCGGACTCGCCGGTGCCCAGGCGCAGCGGCGGGTAGCCCTCGTTGCCGAGGTAGTCGACCGGACAGCCGAGCTGGCGCAGGCCGTCGACCAGGTCGCCGATCGGGCGCTCGTGCATGCGCGCGATGCCGCGCAGCTCGAACTTGCCGCCCTGCTGCGCTGCCAGCAGTGCCAGTGCAGCGGTCAGGGGTCGCATCGCGGTACCGGCGTTGCCCAGGAACAGGTCGGCCGACTTGACCGGAAGCGCGCCGGCCAGGCCGCGCACCTGGATGCTGTTGCCGCCGAGTCGCTCGATACCGCAGCCCAGCGTCTCGAGCGCGGCCAGCATGACGCGGGTGTCGTCCGAGTCGAGCAGGTCATGGATGGTGGTCTCGCCCGCGCTGAGCGCTGCCAGCAGCAGCACGCGATTGGAGATGCTCTTGGAGCCGGGCAGGCTCACGCTGCCGCTGGCGCCGCGCAGCGGCGGCAGGTCGAGGAAATGGGTCGAGTACATGTCGGGTCAGGCCGGGTCGGCCTCGGAAGGGGCAGGGCGCTGGCCGCCGAGCAGCCAGCCGGCGCGGGACTCGCTGGCCCGGGTGATCAGGGCCTGCAGCGCGCTGGCATCACCGTTCTGCATCGTGGCCTCGAGTTCGGCCAGCGCATCACGGAACAGGCGCGACTGCAGCAGCACCTGCTCGCGGTTGGCCAGCAGGATGTCGCGCCAGACCGAGGGGTCGCTGGCCGCGATGCGGCTGAAGTCGCGGAATCCCGGACCGGCCAGCGCGAGGAATTCATCGGCCTGTGGCTGTTCCAGGATGGCGTTCATGGCGGCGAAGGCCAGCAGGTGAGGCAGGTGGCTGACGGTCGCGTAGGCCGCGTCGTGGCGTTCGGGAGCCATCTGCAGCACGCGGCTGCCGACCAGGCTCCAGAGCTCGGCGGCGAGCTCGACCAGCTCGGGCCGGGTCTCAGGCAAAGGGGTCAGGATCAGCTGGCGCTCGCGGTAGAGGCCGGCCTCGGCATGCTCGACCCCGGCCGATTCCTTGCCCGCGATCGGATGCGCCGGCACGAAGTTCGGCAGGCGCTCGCCCAGCGACCGGCGTGCCGCCGCCACCACGTCGCACTTGGTCGAGCCGACGTCCATCAGCAGGGCGCGCGGGCCCAGCGCCGGCGCGATCGCGGCCAGGCTGGACTCGGTTGCCGCCACCGGCACCGCCAGCAGAACGATGTCCGATCCGTCGACCGCATCCTCCAGCGTCGCGGCAGCATGGTCGATCACGCCGAGGTCGAGCGCGCGCTCGCGGGTCCGCTCAGACTTGCTGTAGCCGACGGCCTGGCGCACCAGGCCGGCCTCCTTGAGGGCGAGGGCGAAGGATCCGCCCATCAGGCCGCAGCCGATCAGGCCGAGTTGCTCGAACATAATTGTCCAGATGGAGTGGGACAGGCGCGAGGCGCCGTATCAGTCGGCGCTCGGGTAGGCACCCAGCACCTGGTAGAAGGCGCAGAGGCCCTTGAGCTCGTCGAGCGCGGCGGCGACATTCGGCTGCGACGGATGTCCTGTCAGGTCGATGTAGAAGTAGTACTCCCACTGGCCTGACTTGGCCGGGCGCGACTCGAAGCGCGTCATCGAGACGCCGTTGCGCTTGAGCGGCACCAGCAGGTCGTGCACCGCGCCGGGCTTGTTCGGCACCGAGACCACCAGGCTGGTGCAGTCCTTGCCGGTCGCCGGCGGCATGGCCATCGTCTGCGGCAGGCAGATGACGGCGAAGCGGGTGCGGTTGAAGGCCTCGTCCTGGATCGCGTGCGCGACGATGTGCAGGCCGAACTGGCCGGCGGCGCGCTCGCTGGCCAGAGCGGCCCATTTCGGATTGGTCGCGGCCAGGCGGGCGCCCTCGGCATTGCTCGAGACTGCGCGGCGCTCGACCTGTGGCAGGTGCTTGGAGAGCCAGTTCTGGCATTGCGCGAGCGCCTGCGGGTGGGCCAGCACGACCTCGATGTCCTGCAGGTCGTTGACCTGGCGCAGCAGGTTGTGGCGCACCTGCAGGCTGACCTGGCCCACCACGTGCACCGGCGAGCGCAGGAACAGGTCGAGCGAGCGTGCCACCGCGCCCTCGGTCGAGTTCTCGATCGCGACCACGCCGTACTGTGCGGTGCCTGATTCGGTTGCGTGGAAGACCTCGTCGAAGTTGTCGCAGTAGATCAGGTTGGCCGCGCTGCCGAAGTATTCGACGGCAGCCTCCTCGGTGAAGGTGCCCTGCGGGCCCAGCACCGCGACGCGCTGCGGCGCCTCGAGCGCGAGGCAGGCCGACATGATCTCGCGCCAGATCGCCGCGACATGCTGGTTCAGCAGCGGGCCCGGGTTGGCAGCCTCGATCTTGGCGATCACCTGCGCGACGCGGTCGGGGCGGAAGAAGGGCGAGCCCTCGGCACGCTTGATCTCGCCGACCTGCTCGGCCACAAGGGCGCGCTGGTTCAGCAGGCTGAGCAGCTGCTGGTCGATGCTGTCGATCTGCACGCGCAGCTGGCCTAGCGCCTCGCTCTGCACCGGATTCGGAGGGGTGTTGTTGTGATCGTTCATCGTGGCAATCAGGCCTGGGTGCGTTCAAATTCCCGCATGTAGGCGACCAGCGCCTGCACGCCCTCGATGGGCATCGCGTTGTAGACGCTCGCGCGCATTCCGCCGACCGACTTGTGGCCTTTGAGCTGCAGCAGCCCGGCGGCCTTGGCTCCGGCCAGGAAGGCGTCGTTGCGGCTCTCGTCGCGCAGGAAGAAGGGGATGTTCATGCGCGAGCGGCAATCGCGGGCGACGCGGTTCTCGTACAGCTGCGAGCCGTCGAGATAGTCGTAGAACAGCCTGGCCTTGGCGATGTTGGCGGCCTCGATCGCGGCGATGCCGCCCTGGGCTTTGAGCCACTGGAACACCAGCCCTGCCATGTAGATCGCGTAGGTCGGCGGGGTGTTGTACATCGAGCCGGCCTCGGCCACTAATCTGTAGTCGAAGGCGCTCGGGCAGTGCGGCACGGCGTGGCCGAGCAGGTCCTCGCGCACCACCACCAGCGTCAGGCCGGCCGGGCCCAGGTTCTTCTGCGCGCCGCCGAAGGCCAGGCCGACGCGGCTCCAGTCGACCGGGCGCGATGCCACGTTGGACGAGAAATCGACCACCAGCGGCGCGTCGCAGCCGAGCGCCTTGAGGTCGGGCAGCTGGTGGAACTCGACGCCGTGGATGGTCTCGTTGCTGCAGACATGGACGTAGGCGCTGTCGGCGCCGAGCTGCCAGCCGGCAGGGTCGGGCAGGGTGGTGAAGCCGGAACCCTGAGTCGACGCCGCCAGGCGAGCGTTGCAGAACTTGCCGGCTTCCTTGAACGACTTCTGGCTCCAGCCGCCGGTGACGACGAAGTCGACCGCGCCGCCGCGTGCCAGGTTGAGCGGGATGATGGCATTCTCGGCCAGCGCGCCGCCCTGCATGAACAGGATCTTGAAGTTGGCCGGCACCGCCAGCAGCTCGCGCAAGTCGGCCTCAGCCTGCTCGTAGATCGAGATGAATTCCTTGCCACGGTGGCTCATCTCCATCACGCCCATGCCGCTGCCGTGCCAGTCGAGCATCTCGGCGGCGGCCTGCTGGAGCACGGCCTCGGGCATGGCGGCAGGGCCGGCGGAGAAGTTGTAGGGTCGCTTCATTTTGTCTTCCTCTAGCTTCGGGGCGGTGCTTAATCGGCCGCTGCGCCGTCTGTGCTGGCGTCGCCCTCGGCCGCG
>JBDLTM010000165.1:0-5644 GCA_039805805.1 Pseudomonadota bacterium
AACACGCCCGGCGAGCGGTGCAGCTGCGAGACGATGACGCGCTCGGTGCCGTTGATGATGAAGGAGCCCTTCTCGGTCATCAGGGGCACTTCGCCCATGTAGACCTCCTGCTCCTTGACTTCCTTGACCACCTTGGACTGGCTGGTCGAGGACTCGCGGTCATAGATGATCAGCTGGACGCGGGCGCGCACGGCCGAGGCGAAGGTCAGGCCGCGGGTCTGGCACTCGCGCACGTCGAACGCTGGCTTGGCCAGGTTGTACTCGACGAACTTCATCTCGACATAGCCGTTGTGCGAGACGATCGGGAAGGCCGACTCGAACGCGGCCTGCAGGCCTTCGGGGGCGCGCTTCTTGGGGGCTACGTCAGCCTGCAGGAAGGCAGTGTAGGCATCCTTCTGCATCTGCAGCAGATAGGGGATGGCCAGCACGTTCTCGCGCGTGCCAAAGCTCTTGCGGATGCGCTTGCGTTCGGTATAGGAATATTGGGCAGCAGGGGCCATGAGATCTCCGGACTTGAGGTCTGCGGCGACTGTCTGGTGGGCGGCGATATCTACAGGATCGCGCCCGGTCTTGGCGGCTGGCCTCTACCAGCCCGTGGCGGACGGCCTGTGCCTTGCACACAGGCCCGAACCAAGTCGTCTTCTGCAGTCGGGGTCAGAAGACGCTGAAAAGCGGACTGTAACGCAATCCGCTTTTCAGCGCATCCGGCAAGCACGAAAAGGCTGGTCCGAAAACCAGCCTTCGGAGTAATCCGGAACGGGGCGCGAGCCCCGCACGAATTACTTGAGCTCGGCCTTGGCGCCAGCTTCGACCAGCTTCTTGACAGCGGCTTCAGCGTCGGCCTTGGGCATGCCTTCCTTGACGGTCTTGGGAGCGCCGTCGACCAGGTCCTTGGCTTCCTTCAGGCCCAGGCCGGTGATTTCGCGCACGGCCTTGATGACGCCGACCTTCTGGGCGCCAGCGTCGGTCAGGACGACGTTGAACTCGGTCTTCTCTTCAGCGGCCGGGGCAGCGGCGCCACCAGCAGCAGCCGGAGCAGCCATGGCTGCAGCGGACACGCCGAACTTCTCTTCGATGGCCTTGACCAGGTCGTTGAGTTCCATGACAGACATGCTGTCCAGGGCGGTCAGGAATGCGTCTTTATCGAATGCCATTTTGATTTCCTAAAACTTTTGGTTGGTTTCCAGCACGCCTCAGGCGGGCTGCGCTTCGCCTTCGGCAGGCTGAGCGGCACCACCGCGCTGCTCGGCCAGGGCGGCCAGCACGCGAGCGGTACGAGAGATCGGGGATTGCATCAAGCCCAGCAGCTGAGCCAGCAGCACTTCCTTCGAAGGGATGCTTGCCAGTTGCTTAACGCCGTTCGCATCCAGCGACTTGCCGGCATAGACACCACCGCGAATCACCATCTTGTCGTTGGTTTTCGCGAAGTCGGCCACCACCTTGGCGGCGGCGACGGCATCTTCCGAGAAGCCGTAGATCAGCGGACCGGTCATCTGGTCGACGCCTGCCTCGAAGCCGGTGCCGGCGACAGCGCGGCGGGCCAGGGTGTTCTTCAGAACACTCAGGCTCACACCTTGGCTGCGGGCGGCAACGCGCAACTGGGTCAGGGCAGCGACCGTGATGCCGCGGTATTCCGCCATCACGAGCGTTTGAGCTTTAGCTGCGAGTGCCGACACCTCGTCGATGACGGCTTGTTTCTCACTGCGATTCAGACTCAAGGTCTACTCCTTAAAAAGCACGATCGGGTTGCCCCTTGCGTGCACCTTCTTGCAGCGACCAACCGTTTTTGGAAAGAATCCATCGGCGGCGGGATCGCCATCTGCGCTGGCTCTGATTAAGCGGCTCGGCCTTGCGGCCTCATCGCGCCAGCGGTCTTGGATGGCCCCGTCCGGCTTGCGCCAGGCGGGCCCACCAGTTTGGATTCCCGCGGTCAGGCAGGAATCCGAGATTTCAACGCGATCAGACCGCGATGGAGCCGACTTCCACGCGGACGCCAACGCCCTGGGTGGACGAGACGGCGACCTTGCGCAGGTAGACACCCTTGGACGAAGCCGGCTTGGCCTTGTTCAGGGCGTCCAGCAGGGCTGCCAGGTTGCCCTGGAGCTGCTCGGCGGAGAAGGAACGGCGACCGATGGTGCCGTGGATGATGCCGGCCTTGTCGACGCGGAACTGGACCTGGCCAGCCTTGGCGTTCTTGACAGCGGTGGCGACGTCCGGGGTCACGGTGCCGACCTTGGGGTTCGGCATCATGCCGCGCGGGCCGAGGATCTGGCCCAGGGCACCGACGATGCGCATCGCGTCCGGGGAGGCGATCACGACGTCGAAGTCCATCTTGCCGGCCTTGACGTCGGCAGCCAGGTCTTCGAAACCGACCACGTCGGCGCCAGCGGCCTTGGCTTCCTCAGCCTTGGCGCCCTGCGCGAACACGGCGACGCGCTTGGTCTTGCCGGTGCCGTTGGGCAGCACGACTGCGCCACGCACGACCTGGTCGGACTTCTTGGCATCGACGCCGAGCTGGACGGCGACGTCGATCGACTCGTCGAACTTGGAGTTGGCGCATTCCTGGACGATGGCCAGGGCGTCACCGATGGGGTACAGCTTGGTCGACTCGACCTTGCCCTGCAGGGCTTTTTGCTTCTTGGTCAGCTTGGCCATATCACACGCCCTCCACAATCACGCCCATGGAACGGGCAGAGCCAGCCAGGGTCTTGATCGCGCCTTCGATGTCGGCAGCGTTCATGTCCTTCAGCTTGGTCTTGGCGATCTCTTCCAGCTGGGCGCGGGTGATCTTGCCAACCTTGGCGCTGTGCGGAGTCGGGGAACCCTTGTCCAGCTTGATCGCCTTCTTGATGAGGGTCGTCGCCGGCGGGGTCTTGATGATGAAGGTGAAGCTCTTGTCCGCGTAGGCGGTGATCACCACCGGCAGCGGCAGACCCGGCTCGACGCCTTGGGTCTGGGCGTTGAACGCCTTGCAGAACTCCATGATGTTCAGGCCGCGCTGACCCAGCGCCGGACCGATCGGGGGAGAGGGGTTGGCCTTACCAGCTGGCACTTGCAGCTTGATGAAGCCGACGATTTTCTTCGCCATGTTTGAGCTCCTGCGAGTCCATGCGGTCAGCGCCCCTGCGGGCGCCAGCCTCCTCGCTGACAGGTTCCGGTATGGTTTGCACGGGCGTCGGAACGAAGCCGCCAGTGCAAACGCCGACGCACATGCAGCACGTCGGCGAAAGCTTTAGATTCTATGTCGCCCAACCGACTCGGTCAAGCGTTTTCTCAGGCCCTGGCGAAACTCAGGTCTTTTCGACCTGGTTGAACTCGAGCTCGACCGGGGTCGCACGGCCGAAGATGGTGACCGAGACGCGCAGCTTGTTGCGCTCGTAGTTGACTTCCTCGACCGTGCCGTTGAAGTCGGTGAACGGGCCTTCCTTGACCCGCACATATTCGCCGATGACGAACTCGACCTTGTGGCGCGGTTTGTCGGTGCCTTCCTGCATCTGGCCCAGGATCTTCTGCACGTCCTCCTCGGAGATCGGCGCCGGACGGTTCTTGGCGCCGCCGACGAAGCCGGTCACCTTGGCCGTGTTCTTGACCAGATGCCAGGTCTCGTCGTCCATGACCATCTCGACCAGCACGTAGCCCGGGAAGAACTTGCGCTCGGTGGTGCGCTTGACGCCGTTCTTGACCTCGACGACCTCCTCGGTCGGGACCAGGATGCGGCCGAACTTGTGCTGCATCTCGGCGCGCTGGACGCGCTCGATGATGTTGCGCTCGGCGGCCTTCTCCATGCCCGAATAGGCGTGGACGACGTACCAGCGCATGCCCTCGGCGGGAGCGGCATTCATGTTGGCGTTTTGTTCGGTCATCACATCATCTCCAACCCAGCACGAGGTCATAAAGCAGCCATTCGAGCGTCTTGTCGGTCAGCCACAGAAACAGGGCCGTCACGACCACGAAGGCAAACACATAGGCCGTCATCTGCGTCGCCTCGCGGCGGGTGGGCCAGACCACCTTCTTGACTTCCTTCAGCGAGTCCTGGCCGTAGGCCTTGACCCGCTTGCCGGAATCCGAGAGGGCAAACACCGCGACCGCAGCCGCGACCGCCACCAGCAGGAGCGCCCATTGCGCCAGCGCGCCCTGGGCCTTGAGCAGATAGAAGCCCACGAAACCCAGCAACAGCAGGACGACTGCGCCTGCCAGCTTGGCCTTGTCGGCGCCAGAGCCAACGGTTTCGACTTCAGTTGTGGCCATGAATATGCACTCGAGTTAATGCGTCCAGAGAAACGCAAGCCCACCGGAATCTTGCGACTCGGGCGGGCTTTCGGTTACCACTCGGAATCGGGCGATAAGACTTGCCCGGTTCAGGTGGCAGGGGCAGAGGGAATCGAACCCCCAACCTTCGGTTTTGGAGACCGACGCTCTGCCAATTGAGCTATACCCCTACGCTGATTCAAAATCAGTCGATGATCTTGGCAACGACGCCGGCGCCGACGGTGCGGCCGCCTTCGCGGATGGCGAAGCGCAGACCTTCTTCCATGGCGATCGGGGCGATCAGCTTGACGGTGATCGACACGTTGTCACCCGGCATGACCATTTCCTTGCCTTCCGGCAGCTCGATCGAACCGGTCACGTCCGTGGTACGGAAGTAGAACTGCGGGCGGTAGTTGTTGAAGAACGGGGTGTGGCGGCCGCCTTCGTCCTTGCTCAGCACGTAGACCTCACCGGTGAAGTGGGTGTGCGGCTTGATCGAACCCGGCTTGCACAGCACCTGGCCGCGCTCGACTTCTTCGCGCTTGGTGCCGCGCAGCAGGATGCCGACGTTGTCGCCAGCCTGGCCCTGGTCCAGCAGCTTGCGGAACATTTCGACGCCGGTGCAGGTGGTCTTGAGGGTCGGCTTGATACCGACGATCTCGATTTCCTCGCCGACCTTGATGATGCCGCGCTCGATACGGCCGGTCACCACGGTGCCGCGACCCGAGATCGAGAACACGTCTTCGACGGGCATCAGGAAGGTGCCGTCGACAGCGCGCTCAGGGGTCGGGATGTAGGTGTCCAGCGCATCGGCCAGGGCCATGATGGCGCCTTCGCCCAGCGGACCCTTGTCGCCTTCGAGGGCCAGCTTGGCCGAACCCTTGATGATCGGGGTGTCGTCGCCCGGGAAGTCGTACTTGGACAGCAGCTCGCGCACTTCCATTTCGACCAGCTCGAGCAGCTCTTCGTCGTCGACCATGTCAGCCTTGTTCAGGAAGACGATGATGTAGGGCACGCCGACCTGACGCGACAGCAGGATGTGCTCGCGGGTCTGGGGCATCGGGCCGTCAGCGGCCGAGCAGACCAGGATCGCGCCGTCCATCTGGGCGGCACCGGTGATCATGTTCTTGACGTAGTCGGCGTGGCCGGGGCAGTCGACGTGAGCGTAGTGACGGTTGGCGGTCTCGTACTCGACGTGGGCGGTGTTGATGGTGATGCCGCGAGCCTTCTCTTCCGGAGCCGCGTCGATCTGGTCGTAGGCCTTGGCCGCGCCGCCGAACTTGGCAGCCAGCACGGTGGTGATGGCAGCGGTCAGGGTGGTCTTGCCGTGGTCAACGTGACCGATGGTGCCGACGTTGACGTGCGGCTTGGTCCGTTCGAATTTCTCTTTTGCCAT
>JBDLTM010000166.1:0-5611 GCA_039805805.1 Pseudomonadota bacterium
GGCGGTCGGCTTGTTGAACCAGAAACCGATCAGCAGGTAGGACACCAGGCCCACGGCTTCCCAGCCGAAGAAGAGCTGGAGCAGGTTGTTGCTCATGACCAGCATGAGCATCGAGAAGGTGAACAGCGAGATGTAGGCGAAGAAGCGGTTGTAGCCTTCGTCCTCGTGCATGTAGCCGATGGTGTAGAGGTGGACCATCAGCGAGACGAAGGTGACGACGCACATCATCATCGCGGTCAGGCCGTCGACCATGAAGCCGATTTCCATCTTCAGGCCGCCGACGACCATCCACTCGTAGAGGGTCTCGTTGAAGCGGGCGCCCTCGAAGGCGACGCTCTGGAACGTCAGGGCCGAGATGACGAAGGCGACCAGCACGCCCAGGATGGTCGCGCAGTGGGCGGCACGACGGCCCAGCAGGTTGCCGCCGAACTGGGTGCCGAGGACGCCGGCCAGCGCGGAGCCGACCAGCGGGGCCAGGGGCACCGCCAGCAAGGTGCTTGCAGAGAGGCTTGTACTCATTTTTAGTCTTGGCGTTGAACCCTCGAGCCCTTAGCCCTTGAGCGTGTTGAGCTCGTCCACGTTGATGGACGACTTGTTGCGGAACAGCAGCACCAGGATGGCGAGGCCGATCGCGGATTCCGCCGCTGCAACGGTCAGGACGAAGAACACGAACACCTGACCGTTGAGGTCACCCAGGTAGTGGGAGAAGGCCACGAAGTTCATGTTCACCGACAGCAGCATGAGCTCGATCGCCATCAGCAGCACGATCAGGTTCTTGCGGTTCAGGTAGATGCCCACCACCGACAGCGCGAACAGGATCGCACCCAGCGTGAGGAAATGTCCGAGGGTCAGGCTCATGCTTGGCTCTCCTTGTTGGCGGCACGGGTCGAAGGCAGCGAGACCACTTCGAGGCGGTCGGCGGCACGCACCTTGACTGCCAGCGAGGGATCGATCGCCTTGCTGTCCTTGCGGCTGCGCAACGTCAGCGCGATCGCGGCGAACATGGCAACCAGCAGGATGACGGCGGCGATTTCGACGGCACCGAGGTACTGGCTGTACATCAGCTTGCCGAGTTCGCGGGTGTTGTTGTGGTCAGCGGCGTGCATCGCGGTCTGGGCGACTTCAGGCGCGACAACCATGTTCGGGAAGCCGAACCAGACCACGCCGATCAGCTCGGAGGCGATCAGTGCGCCAAGAATCGCAGCCAGCGGGAAATGCTTCCAGAAGCCCTCGCGCATCGCCTCGACGTTGATGTCGAGCATCATCACGACGAACAGGAACAGCACCATGACGGCGCCCAGGTAGACGAGCACCAGCGTGATGCCGAGGAACTCGGCCTTGAGCAGCAGCCAGATGGCCGCCGCCTGCGAGAAGGCCAGCATCAGGTAGAGCACCGCATGCACCGGGCTGCGGGCGGTGATGGTACGGAAGGCCGCGAACAGCAGCACAGCCGAGAAGAAGTAGAAAAAGCCGGTCTGGAAATCCATGATCATCCTTATCAGCGGTACTTGGCGTCCGCTGCCTTGGCAGCCGCGATCTGGGGCTCGAACTTGTCACCGACTGCCAGCAGCATGTCCTTGGTGAAGTACAGGTCGCCGCGCTTCTCGCCGTGGTACTCGAGAATCTGGGTCTCGACGATGGCGTCGACCGGGCAGGCTTCCTCGCAGAAGCCGCAGAAGATGCACTTGGTCAGGTCGATGTCGTAGCGGGTGGTGCGGCGGGTGCCGTCGTCCAGGCGCGGGCCGGCCTCGATCGTGATCGCCATCGCGGGGCAGACCGCCTCGCACAGCTTGCAGGCGATGCAGCGTTCCTCGCCGTTCTCGTAGCGGCGCTGCGCGTGCAGGCCGCGGAAGCGCGGCGACAGCGGGGTCTTCTCTTCCGGGAACTCGATCGTGACCTTGCGGCGGAAGGTGTAGCGGCCGGTCAGGGCCATGCCCTTGAAGAGCTCCACCAGCATGAAGCTCTTGAAGAAGTCCTTCAGCGAGAAGGGCGCAACGGCGTGGGTCGTCGTATGTGCAGACATGTTTTCAGGCCCTTATTACTTCCAGATATTCCAGGAAGACTGCATCAGGAAGCCGACCAGCAGCAGCCAGACCAGGGTCACGGGAATGAAGATCTTCCAGCCCAGACGCATGATCTGGTCGTAGCGATAGCGCGGGAAGGTGGCGCGGATCCAGATGAAGGCCGACATGATCAGGAAGGACTTGAGGCCCAGCCAGATCCAGCCCGGGATGAAGTCGAGCGCGGCGATCGGCGACAGCCAGCCACCCAGGAACATCAGCACGGCGAGCATCGAGACCAGCCACATGCTGGCGTATTCGGCCAGGAAGAAGATCGCGAAGCCCATGCCCGAGTACTCGACCATGTGACCGGCGACGATCTCGGCCTCGCCCTCGACCACGTCGAAGGGATGGCGGTTGGTCTCCGCCACGCCCGAGATCAGGTAGACGAAGAACACCGGCAGCAGCGGCAGCCAGTTCCAGGACAGGAAGCCCAGACCGTTGTCGGCAGCGAAGCCGCGCGACTGCGAAGCGACGATCTCGGCCAGGTTCAGGCTGCCGGCCGTCATGACGACGATCAGGAAGCAGAAACCGATCGCGATCTCGTAGCTCACCATCTGGGCCGAGGCACGCAGCGCGCCCAGGAAGGCGTACTTGGAGTTGGATGCCCAGCCGGCGATGATCACGCCGTAGACCTCGATCGAGGTGATGGCCAGGATCACCAGCAGGCCGGCGTTGACATTGGCCAGCACGGCCTCGGGACCGAAGGGCACCACCACCCAGGCGGCCAGCGCCGGCATGATCGCCATCACCGGGCCGAGTCGGAACAGGCCCTGGGCCGCAGCGGTCGGGTTGATCAGTTCCTTGGACAGCAGCTTGACCGCGTCGGCGATCGGCTGCAGCAGGCCCTTGGGACCGACACGGTTGGGTCCGATGCGGACCTGCATGAAGCCGAGCAGCTTGCGCTCCCACAGCGTCATGTAGGCGACGGCGCCCATCAGCGGTGCCAGCACCGCGACGATCTTGAGCAGGATCCACAGGACCGGCCAGGCGGCTGCGGTCCACCATTCGGCGGCGACCAGGTTCAGGCCGCCGTTGTAAAGGGCGTCGATCATGCGCTCACCTCCGAGGCTGCACGGCCGTCAGCCGTCTGTTGCAGGGAACCGGAGCGGCGCACCAGCGCGTCCAGTTGGTAAATCGAAGCCACGCAGGGCTTGCCGACGGCAGCGCTGGTATCGATCGCGGCAGCGCTGCGGTTGTTCAGACGCGTTGTCGAAACGAAATCACCGCTGGCCACGCCCGGCAGAGCCTGGGACAGGACTTCCTGCGAGGACTCCTGGCTGAAGCCACCCAGGCCGAGCAGGTTACCCAGCACGCGCAGCACCTTCCAGGCCGGACGGGCCTCGCCGAGCGGCTTGACCACGGCGTGGAAGCCCTGCAGGCGGCCTTCGGCGTTGACGAAGGAGCCCGAAGTTTCGCTGAACGGAGCGATCGGCAGCAGCACGTCGCTGATGTCGAGGTTGGTCTTGAACGGGCTAAGCGTGACGACCATCTCGGCATTGGCCAGCGCCTGGCCATCGACAGCGGTGTCGACGCCGGCTTCGACGTTGAGCAGCAGCGCAGCCTTGACGCCACCGGCCAGCATCTGGGCGGCGTTGAGTCCGTCCTTGCCAGGCAGCGCACGCACGAGCTGCGCGCCGACGGTGTTGGCGGCTTCGGTCAGGTAGCCGAAGGAGGCACCGGTCTGGACTGCAATCCACTGTGCCAGGGCCAGCAGGCTCGAGGCCTGGCCATGGTGCGCGGCAGCGTTGCCAAGCAGCACGGCCTTCCTGTCGCCGCCGAGCAGCGAGGCAGCGATGGCGCGCGCGACGTCGTCGGCCTGGGCGGCGACCGGAGCCTGCACGCCCTTGAACTCGGCGACCGCTGCGGCGATGCCGGCCAGCGCGCTGGTCCAAAGGCTGGCGTCGGCCACCAGGGTGTTGGCGACGGGCATGGCCCAGTCCTGCACCGTTTCGTTGAGCGCATTGACCTGGCCGCCCTTGCGGACGGCGTGGCGGATTCGGCTTGCGAAAAGCGGATGGTCCTTGCGCAGGTTGGAGCCGATCACCAGCACGCGCTGCAGGTCGCTCAAGGCGGCGATGTTCAGGCCCAGCCAGCGGGCATCGCCTTCTGCCGCGGCATTCCCGAAGTCGGCAGCACGCAGGCGGATGTCGATGTTCGAGCTGCCGAGGCCACGCACCAGCGCGCCGGCCAAGGCCAGTTCCTCGACCGTGCTGTGCGGGCTGGCGAGCAGTCCGATGGCCTGGGCGCCCTGCTCGGCCTTGATGTTCTTCAGGCCGTTGGCGACATACTCGAGCGCGGTCTGCCAGTCGACTTCCTTCCAGACTCCGCCCTGCTTGAGCATGGGCTTGGTCAGGCGGTCCTCACCGTTGAGCGCCTCGTAGGAGTAGCGGTCACGGTCGGCGATCCAGCATTCGTTGACGGATTCGTTCTCGAACGGGACGACGCGCAGCACCTGGTTGTTCTTGACCTGGACGATCAGGTTGGCGCCGGTCGAGTCGTGCGGGCTGACGCTCTTGCGACGGCCCAGTTCCCAGGTGCGGGCCTGGTAGCGGAAGGGCTTGCTGGTCAGCGCGCCGACCGGGCAGATGTCGATCATGTTGCCCGACAGCTCGGAATCGACGGTCTGGCCGACGAAGGTCTCGATCTCGGCGTGCTCGCCGCGATGCGACATGCCGAGCTCCATCTGGCCGGCGATTTCCTGGCCGAAGCGCACGCAGCGGGTGCACTGGATGCAGCGGCTCATCTCCTGCATCGAGATCAGCGGACCGACGTCCTTGGGCGCGACGACGCGCTTTTCTTCCTCGTAGCGCGATTCGCCACCGCCATAGCCGACCGCGATGTCCTGCAGCTGGCACTCGCCACCCTGGTCGCAGATCGGGCAGTCCAGCGGGTGGTTGATCAGCAGGAACTCCATGACCGACTTCTGGGCCTTGATGGCCTTGTCGGACTGGGTGCGTACGACCATGCCCATGGTGACGGGCGTGGCGCAGGCGGGCATGGCCTTGGGGGCCTTTTCCACCTCGACCAGGCACATGCGGCAGCTGGCCGCGATGGAGAGTTTCTTGTGATAGCAGAAGTGCGGGATGTAGGTGCCCACCTTCTCGGCTGCATGCATCACCATGCTGCCGGGAGGCACTTGCACTTTCTTGCCGTCGAGTTCGATTTCAACCATGGTTCAAAGACCTCAGACGTATGCCGGGACCATGCAGGTCTTGTGTTCGATATGGTGCTCGAACTCGTGCCGGAAATGTTTGATCATGCCGCGCACCGGCATGGCTGCCGCGTCACCGAGGGCGCAGATGGTGCGGCCCATGATGTTCTCGGCCACGTTGTCGAGCATTGCCAGGTCGCTGGCCTTGCCCTCGCCACGCTCGATGCGGTCGACCATGCGCCAGAGCCAGCCCGTGCCTTCGCGGCAGGGTGTGCACTGGCCGCAGGACTCGTGCATGTAGAAGTAGGACAGGCGCTGCAGCGACTTGACCATGCAGCGGGTGTCGTCCATCACGATCACGGCGCCAGAACCCAGCATGGAGCCGCCTTCCTTGGCG
>JBDLTM010000167.1:0-5605 GCA_039805805.1 Pseudomonadota bacterium
GACCCACCTGCCTGAATCACATGATTTCGCAGTGGATCGGTCGCCCTTCTGGCCGCTGGCGGGCAGTCGCCTCGCCCAGTTGGCATCAGGCCTGTCGCTGGCCGGCACACAGCACCCTGATCGACTCTAGGTCCAGCTGCAGCGCGAGGTCACGCACCTGGTCGCAGAACGGCGCCCATCCAGGCTCTGCCTGCTGCAGGGCGTCCATCATCTCGAGCATGTCGGAAATCTGTCCGTTTTCGGCCAGGACCCTCAACCGGTCCAACTGGTCCTGATCGGGGTAAGCGATATCGCGGGCTTCAGCGGTCGGTGCCGAGAGTGGCGACAGGCCAGCTGTCGGTTCAAGCTGGACTGTGGCGACAGCTGGCTCCTCATCGTCCCAGTCCAGTTCATCGTCCAGTTCATCGTCCAGTTCATCGTCCAGTTCATCGTCCAGTTCATCGTCCAGTTCATCGTCCAGTTCATCGTCCAGTTCATCGTCCAGTTCATCGGCCTGTGCCGGATGGCAGCTGATGCTGAAGCTGAACTGGCTGCCTCTGCCGGTTTCGCTCACTAGGGTCAGCTGGCCTCCCAGCAGTTCGACGAGCTGTCGCGATATCGCCAAGCCCATGCCCACCCCCTTGTGGTGGGACAGGTGGGCATCGGCTCCGCGCTCGAACGGCTGGAAGATGCGCTGCTGGTCTTCCAGCGCGATGCCAGGCCCGCTGTCCCTGACAGTGAAATCGAGTATCCAGTCGAATCCCGCCTGGTCACGGGCAATCCGGCAATCCAGCTCGATCACGCCGTCACGGCAGTAGCTGGCCGCATTGCCCAGCAGGTTGCTGAGCACCTGGAGCAGTCGTCTCTCGTCCACCAGGAAAATCGCCTCCGCAGGGCCGTCGTGGTGGAATTCCAGCCGATTGCCGTTGACTTGCGTCAGAATTTCGGCCCGCTGCTCGATGCGCCGGGTCAGGCCGGACCAGCTTCGGGCACGGCAACGCAGGACTTGCTTGCCGGCAGTGCCTTGCGCGTAGTCGAGAATCTCGTCGATCATCGCCAGCAACTGCGCGGCATCCTGGCGCATCGATGCCACGATCTGCCTGGCACGCTGCGGTATTTCGTTCTGTTCCAGCAGCCGGGTCTGCCCTACCAGGGTGGAAAGTGGCGACCGCAATTCATGGCTCATCTGTGACATGAAGCTCAGACTGGCCGCCCTCTCGGCCCGGGTCTGCGCCAGATCGATCTGCATTTCCCGCAAGCGCCGGATCATGCCGATCAGGATGACCGATGAGGTCAGCGCAATCGCAATCGGGTTGCCGAGCGACTCGATTTCGCTGAAGTCCAGCCTGCCGGTCACTGACAGCAGCCGCAGTAGCTCGACTGCCATCAGCAGCATGAAGCCCTGCAGCAGCAGCTTGGCAGTCTTAGATCCCTGGCGCCACGACATGATGAGCAGCAGCAGCACCGTCAGGATCCAGGCCAGCACGGCATAGGTCCATACCACTGTACCGGTTCGATAGTCGATCAGCAGGCACCAGAGGACGCCAACGTGAAAGACAGCCAGCGACACCCGAGACAGGCCATGAACCCGCCGGTGGCTTCGCAGGTTCGCAACAAAGCCATGCAGGAACAGCCAGATTGATCCGATGCAGCCAGCTGCGCCGAGCACGAGCACCCTGGAATCGAATGGCAGGCTGGCCGGCCAGAGATAAGTCTGCAGCAGGCCGGAACGGGCCAGCTCGACGATGAGCTCCGACAGCATGAAGCTGCTGAAGAAAAGCAGGGACTTCTCGCGCAGGATCAGATAGGTCGCTGCGCTGTAGCAGAAGCACAGCAGCATGCAGCCGATGACAATCGCCTGGAACAGCTGGAGCCGCTGCGACCTGAAGTAGCCAGACTCGACCGGTTGCAGTTTCGGGGCGAATTCGATGATCGTCTCCGAGGCGACCCGAAGCCAGAGCGTCTGCGCCTCGCCAGGCTTGAACTCCAGCCTGAATGTCGGTCTTGGCAGGGGAACCGGCTTGTCTGCCATGGCGACACGCGTTCCGGTGCTGCCCAAGGCGAGAGGCGGCCCGGCTGCCGCCACGCGGTACAGGCTGACCTCCTGCAGCCTCGGGTGCCCGACCGTAAGCAGCCTTTCAACCGGCAACGCACCGCGGTTGACGAGTTCCAGCCGAAGCCAGAACGCACGCCGGTCGAAGCCCCTCGAAACGGAAGGCGGCGACCGCGGGTCCCATTCGCAGTCACCCTGCAGAACCTGCTCGATGCCGGCTTCGGCGCGCGAGGCGCAGACCTGGACCTGGGGCGACAGGTCCAGTCGTTGCGGCGTGGCGACATCCAGCGGATCTGGCGCCAGCCTCGATGCCGCAGCCGCTGCCAGCCCCGTGCAGAGCAGCAACGACATCACCAGCGTTAGCAGCCAGAGCCGCATTCGCCGGACGCCCTGCTCAGCCATCTGATCGAGCCGTATCGGACAGTGGCTCGGTCGGACCGTCCTGGCGGAATTCCCGCGGCGAACAATCGAAGCGCTCCTTGAAGGCCTTGGAGAAGTTCGATGGGGTGGAGAATCCGAGGTATTCGCTGATGTCGGCGATGGGGGTCTGGGTCTTGCGCAGCAGATGCGCTGCCTGTTGCAGCCTTTCCTCGCGCAGCCAAGCCGAGACGGGCTGTTCGAAGTGCTCCTGGAAAGCCTGGTTGAGCCGCCGCTCGTTGCTGCAGAGGATGGCGGCGAGCTCGCGCGGCGCCGGGGGCTTGGCCATGTGCTGGCGCAGGTAGTCGGTGGCAGCCTTGACGAGCAGGTAGTCCTTCTTCTGGGCTGGCGCCGAGCTGCCTGTTCCGCCCGACTCGTCCCTTGCTGATTGCAGGCGGCTGCGAAAGGCGGTCGCGAGCTCGAGATGGATGCGCACGCGTGCCAGCACCTCGGCATCGTTGAATGGCTTGCAGACAAAGTCCACCGCGCCCAGTTCCAGTCCCTCGACGCGCCGATCGGCGTCGTTCGCAGCGGAGAGGAAGATCACCGGGATGTCACGGGTGCCCTCGCTGGCCTTGAGCATGCGGCAGGTGGCGAACCCGTTCATCACCGGCATGTTGACATCGAGCAGAATCAGGTCGGGCTGAAGCAGCTCGGCCTTGTTCAGTCCGTCGCGGCCATTGAAAGCCACGCTGACGCGCAGGCCCCTGGCCGTCATCAGGGCAATGAGCTGGCGCAGGTCGACCACCGAGTCGTCTATCAGCAGGATGTGAGGGCGAATTTCCGACATGGGGGCTTATTGTCAGCCGAAAAGACTGCCGCCGATGGACAGACTTTGCGGTGCAGGAATCTTTTTGTGCGTCGCCGGAATGTAAGTGCAAATGTGATCAATATATTATGTGTCTACCTTCAATTTACTGATTACTAAAATGAAAATGGAGCAAGAGATGCCAGCGCAATCCCTCAACTTGGCTGTCCGGCACCAGCCTGGCAGTGGCGGCAGGGTCTTCAGGCTGCTCGCCGTCGCGGCAGCTGCCGTGGCCCTGAGCGCCTGCAGCTCGATCGCGCCAAGCCCTCTGACCCTGAACGATCTGTCGCAGGCCAACCAGGCTGACCGTGCCGCTGCCAGCCAGGGGGTCGAGTCCATCCAGTCTCCGCTCACGCTCGACGAGGCGATCGCGCGCGCGCTCAAGTACAACCTCGACCGTCGTGCACGCATGATGGAGGAGGCACTCGCGCTGAACCAGCTCGACGTCAGCCAGCTCGACATGCTGCCCAAGCTGGTGGCCCAGGCCGGCTACGGCAGCCGCAGCAATGAAAGGGCCACTTACAGCAGCAAGTACACGCCAGTCCATGAGCTTTCCGACTTCAAGACTTCTTCCTACTCCGCCGAGCGCAGCCACGGCACGGCCGACCTCGGCCTGACCTGGAACCTGCTCGACGTCGGCATCGGCTACTACGGCTCCAGGCAGCAGGCCGACCGCGTGCTGATCGCCGCCGAGAAGCGCCGCAAGGCCATGCACCTGCTGATGCAGGACGTGCGCACCGCCTACTGGCGCGCAGCCAGTGCACAGCAGCTGCGCGAACAGGTCAGCCGGACCATCGCGCTGGCCGAGGAGGCGCTGGTCGATTCGCGCAAGGTCGAGAGCGAGCGCATCCGCAATCCGCTCGACTCGCTGCGCTACCAGCGCCAGGTGCTCGAGAACCTGCGCCTGCTCGAGGCCATCGAGCAGGAACTCTCGATGGCGCATGTCGAGCTCGCCTCGCTGATCAACGCGCCGATCGGCAAGCCGATCCCGATCGCCGAAAGCAGTCTCGACCTCAGCGATGACAGCGTGCTCAAGCTGCCGGTCAGCCGACTCGAGGAGGTCGCGCTCGAGAACAATGCCGACCTGCGCGAGCAGCACTACAACAGCCGGATTGCACGCGAGGAAGTGCGCAAGACCATGGCGCGCCTGTTCCCCAACCTCAACCTGAACCTGGGAGCCAAGTACGACTCCGACAAGTACCTGGTGCACAACAACTGGAACGAGGCCGGCGTCCAGCTGTCGTTCAACCTGTTCAACCTGCTGACAGGCCCGACCCAGATCAAGCTGGCCGAGGCCGGCGTCGCGCTGGCAGACCAGCGCCGCATCGCCACGCAGATGGCGGTGGTGATGCAGGTGCACCTGGCGCGCCTGCAGCTGGCCAATGCCCGCAGCCAGTTCACCCGCGCCGACGCCATCTACGGCACCGACCAGAAGATCGCCGAGCAGGTGCGCAGCCGCGCCAATGCCCAGGCGCAGAGCAAGCTCGACCAGGTGGCCAACGAGACCACCGCCCTGCTCAGCCTGCTGCGCCGCTACCAGGCGCTGGCGCAGGTCCAGGTGGCCGAGAACCGCCTGATGGCCAATCTCGGCGTCGAGCCCAGGATAGGCAGTACCAGCGAGCTCAGCCTCGCGCAACTGACCGAGCAGATCCAGTCGGGCCATGCCGTCTGGTCGGTACTGAAGTCGACCCCGTCCAACTGATGCGCCAGCAGTCCATGCCCGCCCGCCTCTTCTTCGCGACCCTGACCTCGGCAGCGCTGCTGGGCTCGGCATGGGGCCAGGCGCAGTCGCCCTCCTCGGCCTCCGCGCCAAGGCCGGCGATCGAGCGCCAGGAGATCCGCGCCCAGCTCATGCCGCGCCGCTACGCGACGATTGCTGCCGAGATCGGCGCCAAGATCAACCGCTTGCCTGTCCCCGAGGGCAGCGCGTTCAGGGCCGGCCAGACCCTGGTGAGCTTCGACTGCTCCCTGCAGCAGGCCCAGATGCAGAAAGCCCGGGCCGAGCTCGACGGTGCCGAGCAGACGCACAAGACCAACATCCGGCTGGCCGAGCTCAACGCGATCGGACAGCTCGAGCTCGACCTGTCGCAGGCGGCAGCGTCCAAGGCCCGGGCCGAGGTAAACGCCAGCCAGGCCATGCTGTCCAAGTGCAGCATCGCGGCGCCCTACTCCGGCCGCGTGGCCGAGCAGAAGGCACGCGAGCAGCAGTATGTGCAACCCGGACAGGCGCTGCTCGAGATCCTCGACGACAGCGTGCTCGAGCTCGAGTTCCTGGTGCCCTCGGCCTGGCTGGTCTGGCTGCGCGTGGGCAGCGCCTTCCAGGTCGAGATCGACGAGACGCGCAAGAG
>JBDLTM010000168.1:0-5597 GCA_039805805.1 Pseudomonadota bacterium
CCGCATCCCGGTGCACATGATCGAGACGATCAACAAGATGAACCGCATTTCCCGGCAGATCCTCCAGGAGACCGGCCAGGAGCCGGATCCGGCGACGCTCGCGGTGAAGATGGAGATGCCCGAGGAGAAGATCCGCAAGATCCTCAAGATCTCCAAGGAACCGATCTCCATGGAGACGCCGATCGGCGACGACGACGACTCCCACCTGGGCGACTTCATCGAGGACCAGGCCAACACCGCGCCGATGGACGCCGCGATGCAGGCCGGCCTGCGCGAGGTGGTCAAGGAGATCCTCGACACGCTGACGCCGCGCGAGGCCAAGGTGCTGCGCATGCGCTTCGGCATCGAGATGTCGACCGACCACACGCTGGAGGAAGTCGGCAAACAGTTCGACGTCACGCGCGAACGCATCCGCCAGATCGAATCCAAGGCGGTGCGCAAGCTCAAGCACCCGAGCCGCAGCGACAAGCTGCGCAGCTTCATCGACTCGATCAACTGATCGCTGACCCGAGTCATCGACATGAAGGGGGCCTGCGGGCTCCCTTCGCGTTTTTCAGAGCGCCTCGAGCTTGGCGCGGAAGGCCGGCGGCACCAGGCTGACCTTGCGGCTGGCCGGATCGACGCAGACCAGACCGATCTTGCCGAGCGCGATCAGGCGGGCGCTGCTCTTCTCGGTGACGCGATAGACCAGGTCGAGTCCCTTGTCGGCGAGGTCGGACGGGGCGATCTCGATGAGAAGCGTATCGCCGTGGAAGCCCTCGCCACGGTACTGCACGGCCTGGTCGCCGACGAAGAAGACCCGGCCCTCGACGTCGAGCTGGCTGTAGCCCAGCCAGCGCAGGAAGCGAACGCGCGCCTCCGAGACCAGCCCGAGCAGCTGGACGTTGTCGAGGTGGGCGCCCTCGTTGATGTGGGTGGTATAGATCTCGAGCTCGGTCGAGAAGGGATAGCGGTCGGCGGGCTGGAACTGGATGCGTGGCATCCATCCATGATAGCGCCAGGCCAGGACCGGCAGCCCGACTACACTCGCAAGCCCGACCCGCACCCGAACCATGACCAGCACCGCACCGCCCAAACCTGCCCGCACCCTCCCGCTCCAGCCGGGATCGGCCCGCGTCATCGCAAGCCAGTTGCTGCAGCAGGCCTGGCCGGTGCTGGTCGCTCAGCTGCTCTCGATGGGCATGATGGTGGCCGACACGCTGATCGCTGGCCGCTACGGCACGCGCGACCTGGCCGGCATCGCGGTCGGCAGCAGCGTCTACATCTCGCTTGTGATGCTGCTCAACGGCGTGGTGCAGGCAATCGCTCCGACCGTGGCCCACCATGTCGGCGCCGCGCGCCACGCCGACATCGCCCCCGCGCTGCAGCAGGGTTTCTGGCTCGCGCTGCTGCTGGCCGTCCCGGGCGTGCTGCTGCTGAGCCAGCCGTCAGCGCTGCTCGAGTTGGCTGGCGTGCCCGAAGGAGTCAGAGAGCTGGCCACCCGCTACCTGGCCGCCATGGCCTGGGGCCTGCCGGCGGTGCTGCTCTACAAGACCTTCCACGCTTTCGTCAACGCGATCAACCGGCCGCGCGCGCTGATGCTGATCAGCGCCATCATGACCGGCAGCCATGTCCCGCTGGCCTGGGCTCTGGTGCATGGCGGCTGGGGCCTGCCGGCACTCGGAGGCCCGGGCTGCGGCATCTCGTCATCGATCGTGAACTGGCTCGGCCTGGCCTGCGCGCTGGCCTACCTGCGGCTGGACCCGGTCTGCCGGGGCTACCGCGTCTTCTCGGGCTGGCAGCCGCCCCGGCTGCGCCAGCTCGGCGCGCTGCTGCGGCTGGGCCTGCCGATCGGCCTGTCGACCTTCATCGACATCACCTCGTTCACGCTGATCTCGATCTTCGCCGCGCGCATCGGCACCGAGACCGTCGCCGGCCACCGGCTGCTGGCCAACCTGACCGGACTGGTCTACATGGTGCCGCTGTCGCTGTCGATCGCCACCCTGGTGCTGGTCGGCCAGGCCTGCGGCGCGCGCGACTGGCAGCGCGCCCGCCGCACGGTGCGCGTCGGCCTGCTGCTGGTGGCCGCTTGCGGGCTCCTGATCGGCTGCGCGCTCTGGCTGCTGCAGGACCCGCTGATCGGGCTGGCGAGCACCGATCCGGCGGTGCGCGCGGTCGCGCTCGGCCTGGTCGGCCTGCTCTGCGTCTACCAGCTGTTCGACGGCATCCAGCTGCTGATCGCCTTCGCGCTGCGCGGCTACAAGGTCACGTTGCTGCCGATGCTGCTGCACAGCCTGTGCTTCTGGGGCGTCGGCCTGGCCGGCGGCTACTGGCTGAGCTTTCAGGCCGGCGAACGCGCGCTGCAGCCCAGCGTGGCCGGATTCTGGGAGGCCAGCGTGCTGGCGATGGCGCTGGCCAGCCTGCTGCTGGCCGCGCTGCTGCGCCGGGTCACCCGGGCGCGGCGGGAGGACTGAGGCCGGGCGCGGCACAGGCCTCAGCGCCGCGGATCGAGCCCCCTGCCCCGGCCTGGAGGGTTCCAGGACCGGGGTCAGCTGCATCAGGCCTGCAGCTCCATCAGCAGCGCCTTGGCCGGCACGGCATCGCCATGCCTGGCGTGGATATGCTTGACCACGCCGTCCATCTCGGCGCAGACCACGCTCTCCATCTTCATCGCCTCGATGCTGGCGAGCACGTCGCCCTTGAGCACGCGCTGGCCTTCCTTGACCGCCAGGCGCGCGACCGTGCCCGGCATCGGCGACGGCACATGCGCCGGGTTGCCCTCCTCGGCCTGGCGCAGCGCCTTGGTGCTGACGGCTGCGCCCAGCAGCGGGATGCGCATCATGCGAGGCTGGCCGTTGAGCTCGAAGAACAGGCGGCACTTGCCCTCGTCGTCGGCCGGGGTACGGCCCTCGATGCGCAGGTGCAGCGTCTTGCCCTTGTCGATCGTGACGGCGATCTCCTCGTGATCCTGCAGGCCGTAGAAGTAGGCCGGGGTCGGGATCACGCTGACGTCGCCATATTGGCTGCGCTGGCGGCTGTAGGTCTGGTAGACCTTGGGGTACATCAGGTAGGAGGCCAGCTCCTGGTCGTTGACCGCGTGGCCGACCAGCTTCTGCGCCTGCTCGCGCGCGGCCTCGAGGTCGACCGGCGGCAGGTGCTCGCCCGGACGGCCGCTCATCGGCGCCTGGCCGCGCAGCACCTTCCTCTGCAGCTCGGCCGGGAAGCCGTCGGCCGGGAAGCCGAGCTCGCCGCGCATCAGCTGCACCACCGACTCGGGGAAGGCGATCTCGCGCTCGGGGTTGACGACGTCAGCCGGGGTCAGGTCGTTGGCGACCATGAACAGCGCCATGTCGCCGACCACCTTGGACGTCGGCGTGACCTTGACGATGTCGCCGAACAGCAGGTTGACCTGGGCATAGGCCTCGGCCACCTCGGGCCAGCGCGGCTCCAGGCCCATCGAGCGGGCCTGCTCGCGCAGGTTGGTGTACTGGCCGCCGGGCATCTCGTGGCGGTAGACGTCGGAGGTGCCGCAGCGGATCTCGCTCTCGAACGGGCTGTAGTAGCGGCGCACGCCTTCCCAGTAGTGCGACAGGCCGCGCAGCGCCTCCTGGCTCACGCCCGGGTCGCGGGCCGAACCCTCGAGCGCGGCGACGATGCTGCCCAGGTTGGGCTGCGAGGTCAGTCCGCTCATGGCGTCGAGCGCGCCGTCGACGATGTCGCAGCCGGCCTCGATCGCTGCCAGCACGCTGGCGCCCGCCAGGCCGCTGGTGTCATGGGTGTGGAAGTGGATCGGCAGGCCGGTCTCCTCCTTGAGCGCCTTGACCAGCGCCGAGGCCGCGCGCGGACGGCAGACGCCGGCCATGTCCTTGATCGCCAGCACATGAGCGCCGGCGCGCTCGAGTTCCTTGGCCATCTTCACGTAGTAGGCCAGGTTGTACTTGCTGCGCTTGGCGTCGAACAGGTCGCCGGTGTAGCAGATCGCGGCCTCGCACAGCGCGCCGGTCTCGTTGACCGCGTCCATCGCCACGCGCATGTTGTCGACCGAGTTCAGCGAGTCGAAAACGCGGAAGACGTCGATGCCGCCCTGCGCCGCCTGCTGCACGAAGTACTTGACGACGTTGTCGGGGTAGTTGGTGTAGCCGACCGCATTGGACGCACGCAGCAGCATCTGCAGCAGCACGTTGGGGACGGCAGCGCGGATCTGCGCCAGGCGCTGCCAGGGGTCTTCACCCAGGAAGCGCATCGCCACGTCGAAGGTCGCGCCGCCCCAGCACTCGAGCGAGAACAGCTCGGGTGCCATGCGGGCGTAATGCGGGGCGATCTCCAGCATGTCGTGGGTGCGCATGCGGGTCGCGAGCAGCGACTGGTGGGCGTCGCGCATCGTGGTGTCGGTCAGGAAGACACGCTGCTGGCCCTTGATCCACTGTGCGAAGCTGCCCGGACCCATGCTCTTGAGCAGGTCGCGCGTGCCCTGCGGCACCGGCTGGCTCAGGTCGCAGGCCGGCTTGATCGGCGCGGCCAGCGGCAGCGTCGGCAGCACGCGGCCCTTCATCTCGGGGTGGCCGTTGACGCTGACCTCGCCGAGGTACTTGAGCAGCTTGGTGGCGCGGTCGCGCTTGGGAGCGACCTTGAGCAGATCGGGCGTCTGGTCGATGAAGCGGGTCGTGCACTCGCCGCTCTTGAACAGCGGATGCGCGATCACGTTCTCGAGGAAGGCCAGGTTGGTGGCCACGCCGCGGATGCGGAACTCGCGCAGCGAGCGGTCCATGCGCGCGATCGCGTCATCCGCGCTGGTGCCCCAGGTCGTGACCTTGACCAGCAGGCTGTCGTAGTAGGGGGTGATGACGGCGCCCGAGTAGGCGGTGCCGCTGTCCAGTCGCACGCCGAAGCCGCCGGTGGAGCGGTAGGTCGAGAGCTGGCCGTAGTCGGGGGCGAAGCCCTTCTCGGGGTCTTCGGTCGTGACGCGGCACTGCAGCGCATGGCCCTTGAGGCGGATGTCGTCCTGGATAGGCACGACGCCGCCAGCCACGCCGATCTGCGCGCCCTGGCTGATCGCGATCTGCGCCTTGACCAGGTCGATGCCGGTGACCTGCTCGGTCACGGTGTGCTCGACCTGGATGCGCGGGTTGACCTCGATGAAGTAGAAGGCACCGGTGTCGGCGTCCATCAGGAACTCGACCGTGCCGGCATGGGTGTAGTTGACCGCACGGCCCAGCTTGAGCGCTGCCTCGCACAGCGCATGGCGGGTCGCCGGATCGAGGTAAGGCGCGGGCGCGCGCTCGACCACCTTCTGGTTGCGTCGCTGCACGGTGCAGTCGCGCTCGAACAGGTGCAGCAGGTGACCATGGCGGTCGCCCAGCAGCTGCACCTCGACGTGACGGGCGCGCTGCACCAGCTTCTCGAGGTAGATCTCGTCGTTGCCGAAGGCCGCCAGCGCCTCGCTGCGCGCCACCGGCATCTGGGTCAGCAGCTCCTGCTCGCTGGCAATGACGCGCATGCCGCGACCGCCGCCGCCCCAGCTGGCCTTGAGCATGACCGGATAGCCGATCTCGGCCGCGGCGGCCAGCGCCTCGCGGTCGTCGCGCGACAGCGGCGGCGTCGCGGGCATCACCGGCACG
>JBDLTM010000169.1:0-5563 GCA_039805805.1 Pseudomonadota bacterium
AAGCCGGACTTGGTGCCGTCGCGGTCCATGCTGGTCAGCAGGATCTCGCCGGCGCCGTATTCGGCCATCTGCGCTGCCCAGGCGACCGCATCCAGCCCGACGTTCTTGCGTCCGCCGTGGCTGTAGACGTCCCAGCCCGGGCCGACCGGCTTGCCGTCAGCGCCCAGGCGCAGCTCGTCCTCGGGCTTGCGGCGCTTGGCGTCGATCGCGACCACGATGCACTGCGAGCCGTACTTGGCCGAGGCGTCGCGGATCACCTGCGGGTTGGCGATCGCGGCCGAGTTGAAGCTGGTCTTGTCGGCACCGGCGTTGAGCAGCCGCCGCACGTCGTCCACCGTGCGCACGCCGCCGCCGACGGTCAGCGGAATGAAGACCTGCGAGGCCACGGCTTCGATGATGTGCAGGATCAGGTCGCGGCCGTCGCTGGTCGCGGTGATGTCGAGGAAGGTCAGCTCGTCGGCGCCCTGCTCGTTGTAGCGGGCGGCGATCTCGACCGGATCGCCGGCGTCGCGCAGTTCGAGGAAGTTGACGCCCTTGACGACGCGGCCGCCGGTCACGTCCAGGCAGGGAATGATTCGTTTCGCAAGCATGGCGCTATTGTCGCTCACGGCGCCGCGGGCGCCCGGGATCAGAGGATGTCGAACTGCTGCCAGCCCTGCCATTGCGCGCCAGGCGCGAGCGTGACAGGCTCGAACACGCGCGCGGCCTCGACGCAGAGCATGCGGCGCCAGCCGTCGGACTCCATGTCGGCGAGGCTGGCGCACTTGGTGACATGCGGGTTCCAGACCACGGTGTCGCCCCAGGAATCGCCCTGGCTGATGCGCAAGCACTGCACGCCTTCTCGCAAGGTCATCGGCACCGCCGTGCCGGAGTAGACGCGATCGAACTCGGCGTCGAAGCGCAGCACCTCGGCCGCGCTGGCGTGGACGTCGGTGAGCGAATCCCACTCGGGCCGGCCCTGCAGGCCGCTGAGCTCGGCCTGCGCGACGTCGTCGCAGGCGAAGTAGCTGTGCAGCGCGCCGCCGAAGGCCAGCGGCTGGGTGCCGGTGTTGCGCGCGGCCAGCGCCAGGCGCAGGCGGCCGGGCCGCAGCAAGAGGGTGAGGGTGAGCTCGAACTCGTGCGGCCAGATCGCCCGGGTCTGCGCGCTGCTGCACAGGGTCAACTCGAACAGCGCCGACTCAGGCCCGAGGTCGTAGGCGGTGTAGAGCCAGGGCAGGTTGCGCGCGAAGCCATGCTTGGGGCCGCTGCCGCGCTGGTTGAACTGCGGCCAGCAGACCGGCACGCCGCCGCGGATCGGGCTGTGGCCGTCGAAGGCGCTGCGCGGGCTCAGGAACAGGCGCTCGCGCCCGCCGGCGACCCAGGACAGCACATGCCCGCCCTGCTCGGCCACCAGCAGGCTGTCGCCGCCCGGCAGGCTCAGGCGCCAGCAGGGCAGTCCCTGGTACGGCTCGGCGACCAGCTTGGCGCGCGCGCTCATGGCATCAGCCGCGCAGTTCGTCTGCCAGCTTCTGGCCGGCGGCGAAGTCGAGGTCGCCGCTGTAGATCGAGCGACCGCAGATCACGCCCTGCACACCCTCGTCCTCGACCGCGCACAGCTGGCGGATGTCTTCCAGGTTCGACAGGCCGCCGGAGGCGATGACGGGGATGGTCAGCGCCTGCGCCAGCTTGACGGTGGCCTCGATGTTGATGCCCGACAGCATGCCGTCGCGGCCGATGTCGGTGTAGATGATGGACTCGACGCCGTAGTCCTCGAACTTCTTGCCGAGGTCGACGACCTCGTGGCCGGTCAGCTTGGACCAGCCGTCGGTCGCGACCTTGCCGTCCTTGGCATCGAGACCGACGATGATGTGACCGGGGAAGGCGGTGCAGGCGTCCTGCAGGAAGCCGGGGTTCTTGACCGCGGCGGTGCCGATGATGACGTAGGCCAGGCCGGCGTCGAGGTAGCGCTCGATGGTGTCGAGGTCGCGGATGCCGCCGCCGAGCTGGACCGGGATCTCATCGCCGACTTCCTCCAGGATGGCCTTGATCGCGTCACCGTTGCGCGGCTTGCCGGCGAAGGCGCCGTTGAGGTCGACCAGGTGCAGGCGGCGTGCGCCCTTGTCGGCCCAGCTGCGGGCCATGGCGGCCGGGTTCTCGCCGAACACGGTGGATTGGTCCATGTCGCCTTGTTTGAGGCGAACGCATTGGCCGTCTTTCAGGTCGATGGCGGGGATCAGAAGCATGGCGTTATCGGGTACGAAAGGGAACGGAAATCAGGGATTCCAGTGCAGGAAGTTGCGGTAGAGCGCGAGGCCCTGGTCGGCGCTCTTCTCGGGGTGGAACTGGGTCGCGAAGAGGTTGTCGCGCGCCACGGCCGAGCTGAAGCGGCTGCCGTAGTCGGTCTCGCCGACGCTGTGCGCGGCCTGCTCGGGGTGGGCGTGGAAGCTGTGCACGAAGTAGAACCAGGCGCCGTCCGCGATGCCGTTCCAGACCGGATGCGATTCGCCGCGGCCGAGCTGGTGGAAGACGCGGTTCCATCCCATCTGCGGGACCTTGAAGCGGCTGCCGTCGGCCTGGTACTGGCCCTCGAGGCGGAAGCGCCTGACCTGGCCCGGGATCAGGCCCAGGCCGTCGGTCGGGCCCTCCTCGCTGTGGTCGAGCAGCATCTGCATACCGACGCAGACGCCGAACAAGGGCTTGTTGGCTGCGGCGTCGAGCACGGCGTCGCGCAGGCCGGAGCGCGCGAGCTCCATCATGCAGTCGGGCATGGCGCCCTGGCCCGGCAGCACGACGCGGTGCGCGTCGCGCACGACCTGCGGGTCGGAGGTGACGACCACGTCGACATGGTCGACCGCGGTCGCGGCGTGGATGACGGCCTGCGCGACGGAGCGCAGGTTGCCCATGCCGTAGTCGACCACGGCCACTGTCTGTCGGTTCATTGCTTTCCTGTCGGGCTGACGCGGGAGAAGGGGATCAGAGCGAGCCCTTGGTCGAGGGGATCACGCCCGCCGAGCGCGGGTCGAGCTCGAGCGCGGCGCGCAGCGTGCGGCCGAAGGCCTTGAAGATCGTCTCGCACTGGTGGTGCGCGTTGTGGCCCTTGAGGTTGTCGATGTGCAGCGTCACCAGCGCGTGGTTGACGAAGCCCTGGAAGAACTCGAACACCAGCTGGGTGTCGAGTTGGCCAATGCTGCCAGCCGTGAACTTGCAGTCCATGTGCAGGCCCGGGCGACCCGAGAAGTCGACCACGACGCGGCTGAGCGCCTCGTCGAGCGGCACGTAGGCATGGCCGTAGCGGCGGATGCCCTTCTTGTCGCCGACCGCCTGGGCGAAGGCCTGGCCGAGCGCGATGCCGACATCCTCGACCGTGTGGTGGCCGTCGATGTGCAGGTCGCCCTGGCACTGGACGTCGAGGTCGATCAGGCCGTGGCGCGCGATCTGGTCCAGCATGTGATCGAAGAAGCCGATGCCGGTATTGAGCCGGGACTGGCCGGTGCCGTCGAGGTTGACGCGGACGGTGATCTGGGTTTCGAGGGTGTTGCGGGTGACTTCGGCTTGCCGCATAAGGCAGGAGGGCGCGGGCAGCGCCAACTAGGGAAAATGGAGCCCATGATACCATCGACGCATCGTCAGGACACCACCCTGCGGGTCGGCCTCCCCTTGACGATCGGCCTGGCCAGCTGCTGTCCGGGCAGGACATTCCACACCAAAGAAGCACCGCATGAGCCGCTACTGGAGCGCCGTCGTACACGGCCTGACCCCCTACGTGCCGGGCGAACAGCCCAAGATCGACAAGCTGGTCAAGCTCAACACCAACGAGCATCCCTACGGACCCTCGCCCAGGGCGCTGGAGGCGATCCGCCACGCGACCGGCGACAGTCTGCGCCTGTATCCGGACCCGAACTGCGACGCACTCAAGGCTGCGCTGGCGCAGCGCTTCGGCGTGCAGGCGAATCAGGTCTTCGTCGGCAACGGCTCGGACGAGGTGCTCGCGCATGCCTTCCAGGCGCTGCTGAACCACGAGCGCGAGCTCTGGTTCCCCGACATCAGCTACAGCTTCTACCCGGTCTACTGCGGCCTCTACGGCGTCGCCAACCGTCAGGTGCCGCTGGCCGAGGACTTCACGATCCGGGTCGAGGACTACCTGCCCCAAGGGAATGACAAGGCCGGCGCCATCATCTTCCCGAACCCGAACGCGCCGACCGGGCGCCTGTTGCCGCTCGAGGCGGTCGAGCAGATCGTCGCCGGCAATCCCGACGCGGTGGTGCTGGTCGACGAGGCCTATGTCGACTTCGGCGGCGAGAGCGCGGTGAAGCTGGTCGACCAGTATCCGAACCTGCTGGTGGTGCACACCTTCTCCAAGAGCCGCTCGCTGGCCGGCCTGCGCGTGGGCTACGCGATCGGCCATCCGGACCTGATCGAGGGCCTGGAGCGGGTCAAGAACAGCTTCAACTCCTACCCGCTCGACCGGCTCGCGCTGGCCGGCGCGGTGGCCTCGGTCGAGGACGAGGCCTTCTTCCAGGACAGCTGCCGCAAGGTGATCGCGACCCGCGAGTGGCTGGTCGGACAGCTGCAGCAGCTCGGCTTCGAGGTTCTGCCTTCGGGCGCCAACTTCGTGTTCGCGCGCCATTCCGCCCGAGACGGCGGAGAGCTGGCCGCCGCGCTGCGCGCACGCGCCATCATCGTGCGCCATTTCAAGGCGGCGCGCATCGACCAGTTCCTGCGCATCACGGTCGGCACCGACGAGCAGTGCGCAACGCTGGTGCAGGCACTGGGCGAGATCCTGGCCAGCTGACCGGTCCGCCTTCAATCCAACGGTCGGATCAGAGCGAATCCAGGCGCGCGAGCGTGGCCTCGGCATGCTCGCGCAAGGCCTGGCGGGCGTCGGGCGCCATCTTGTCCAGGTTCCGGTAGACCATAGCGAGCCGGTGGTTGCCGCGCAGGCGCTCGGACTGGCGCTCGAAGAAATCCCAGTAGAGGGCATTGAAGGGGCAGGCGCGCTCGCCGGTCTTCAGCTTCTTGTCGTAGCGGCAGCCCTTGCAGTGGTCGCCCATGCGGTCGAGGTAGGCCGCGCTCGAGACATAGGGCTTGGTCGCGAGCAGGCCGCCATCGGCGAACTGGCTCATGCCCAGGGTATTGGGTGCCTCGACCCACTCGAAGGCGTCGATGTAGATGCCGAGGTACCAGCGGTGCAGCGGCTGCGGGTCGAGCCCGGCGAGCAGCGCGAAGTTGCCGATCACCATCAGGCGCTGGATGTGATGGGCGTAGGCCTGCTGCAGCGACTGGCCAATCGCAGCCGCCAGGCAGGCCATGCCGGTCTCGCCGTTCCAGAACCAGTGCGGCAGCGGGCGATCGTGACCGAGCGCGTTGGACTCGGTATAGCCCGGCATGCGGGCCCAGTAGACGCCGCGCACATATTCGCGCCAGCCCAGGATCTGGCGGATGAAGCCCTCGACGGCTGCCAGCGGCGCCCTGCCCTCGCGCCAGGCCTGCTCGGCGCGCTGCACCACCTCGCGCGGGTTCAGCATCTTGACGTTGAGTGCAAACGACAACAGCGAGTGGAACAGGCGCCAGCTGTTGCGTGACA
>JBDLTM010000170.1:0-5561 GCA_039805805.1 Pseudomonadota bacterium
CAGCTCGCTTCCACCGCCTACCAGCTGCACCTGCAGGGCATGGCCGGCGCCAGCACCTGGCTGTCCGAGCTGATCTGGCGCGACTTCTACCTGCAGATCCTGGCCAACTTCCCGCATGTCGCGACCGCCTCGTTCAAGCCCGAGTACGACGCCATCCAGTGGGAGCATGGCAAGCAGGCGGACGAACTGTTCCTGGCCTGGTGCGAAGGGCGCACCGGCTATCCGCTGGTCGACGCTGCCATGCGCCAGCTCAACCAGACCGGCTACATGCACAACCGGCTGCGCATGGTCGCCGCCAGCTTCCTGTGCAAGGACCTCGGGATCGACTGGAAGCGCGGCGAGGCGTATTTCGCCGAGCGGCTGATCGACTTCGACCTGGCGGCCAACAACGGCGGCTGGCAATGGGCGAGCTCGAGCGGCTGCGACGCCCAGCCTTATTTCCGCATCTTCAACCCGGTCAGCCAGAGCGAGAAGTTCGATCCGCAGGGCAAGTTCATCCGCCGCTACGTGCCGGAACTGGCGAATCTGCCCGACGCCGCGCTGCACGCGCCCTGGCTGGCCGGCGCGCTCGAGCTGCAGGCCGCCGGCGTGACGCTGGGCCATGACTATCCGCGCCCGATCGTCGACCATGCGCTGGCGCGCGAGAGGACGCTCGAGCGCTACGCGGTCGTCAAGAAGGGCTGAGCGCTGCCAGGCGGTGGGTCTTATAGAATGGAAGGCTTGGAGCCGGAAATCCTCCGGCCAGTGCATCGATGAATCCTTCCTCCGAACTGCCGCCGCCCAGCGCGAGCGGCGAAGACGCCCAGAGCAGCGGCCTGCCCTGCGTCATGAGCTTCAACGCCAACGACCCCAGCGGTGCCGCAGGACTCGCGGCAGACATCGCCTCGATGGCAAGCGCCTCCTGCCATGTGCTGCCGGTGCTGACCGCGGTGCTGGTCGGCGACACGCGCGGCATCCAGCATGCCTGCGCGATCGACGACGAGCTGGTCGAAGACCAGGCCCGCCATGTGCTCGAGGACATCGCGGTGCAGGCCTTCAAGGTCGGCCATGCCGGCAGCGCCGAGAACCTGGGCGCGATCGCGCGCGTGCTGTCCGACTACGACGGCGTGCCCGTGATCGCCTACCTGCCCGACCAGTCCTGGCGCGACGGAGAGGAACTCGAGGACTACCTCGACGCCTGCGCCAGCCTGCTGCTGCCGCATGCCACCGTGCTGGTCGGCAACCACGCGACGCTGAGCCGCTGGCTGCTGCCCGACTGGGACGAGGCACGAGCGCCGACCCCGCGCGAACTGGCGCGCGCCGCGGCCGAGCATGGCACGCCCTATGTGCTGGCGACCGGCATCCAGGCCGCCGACGGCATGCTCGAGAGCCATCTGGCGACACCCGAGACCCTGCTGGCGAGCGCGCGCTACGAGCGTTTCGAGGCCAGCTTCAGCGGGGCTGGCGAGACGCTGTCGGCCGCGCTGTGCGCGCTGCTGGCCGCGGGCAACGACCTGCAGGACGCCTGCGCCGAGGCCCTGACCTATCTCGACCGCAGCCTGAGCGCGGGCTTCCGGCCCGGCATGGGCCGCGCACTGCCCGACCGCCTGTTCTGGGCCCATGAATCCGATGACCAGGGCGGCCCCGCCGCCGGGCCTGCACTGCCGGCACGCGCCAGCGGCGAGGAGCTGCTGGCGAGCTGGTCCAGCGACGCCACACCGCACTGAGCGTGACCACCACAACACCACCATGACCGACCGCAACCAGACCCTGTTCGAACGCGCCAAGACCCTGATCCCGGGCGGCGTCAACTCGCCCGTGCGCGCCTTCAAGGCCGTCGGCGGCACGCCGCGCTTCGTGCAGCGCGCGCAGGGGCCCTATTTCTGGGATGCCAACGGCCAGCGCTACATCGACTACATCGGCTCCTGGGGCCCGATGATCCTGGGCCATGGTCACCCGGCCGTGCTCGAGGCGGTACAGAAGGCCGCGCTCGACGGCTTCAGCTTCGGCGCGCCGACCGAGCGCGAGATCGAGCTGGCCGAGGAGATCGTCAAGCTGGTGCCCAGCCTCGAGATGGTGCGCCTGGTCAGCTCGGGCACCGAGGCCGGCATGAGCGCGATCCGCCTGGCTCGCGGGGCCACCGGACGCAAGAAGATCATCAAGTTCGAGGGCTGCTACCACGGCCACGCCGACGCACTGCTGGTCAAGGCCGGCTCGGGCCTGGCCACCTTCGGCAACCCGACCAGCGCCGGCGTGCCGCCCGAGGTGGTGCAGCACACCCTGGTGCTCGAGTACAACAGCATCGAGCAGCTCGAGGCCGCCTTCGCCGAGCACGGCCCCGAGCTCGCCTGCCTGATGATCGAGCCGATCGCGGGCAACATGAACTTCGTGCGCGCCTCGGTCCCGTTCATGAAGCGCTGCCGCGAGCTGTGCAGCCAGCATGGCGCGCTGCTGGTGTTCGACGAGGTCATGACCGGACTGCGCGTCGGCCTGGGCAGCGCGCAGGGCCATTACGCCAGCCTGATCCCCGGCTTCGAGCCCGACATGACCGTGCTGGGCAAGGTGATCGGCGGCGGCATGCCGCTGGCGGCCTTCGGCGGCAAGCGCGCGGTGATGGAGCAGCTCGCGCCGCTGGGCGCGGTCTACCAGGCCGGCACGCTGTCGGGCAACCCGGTCGCGACCGCCTGCGGCCTGGCCACGCTGCGCGAGCTGCAGAAGCCCGGCTTCTACGAGTCGCTGTCGGCACGCACCCGGAGCCTGGTCAGCGGCCTGACCGAAGCTGCCCATGCCGCAGGCATCCCCTTCTGCGGCGACAGCCAGGGCGGCATGTTCGGCTTCTTCCTCATGGAGCAGTTGCCGCAGAACTACGCCACCGTCATGACCACCGACGGCGCGCGCTTCAACCAGTTCTTCCATGGCATGCTGGAGCGCGGCGTCTATTTCGCGCCCGCGCTCTACGAGGCCGGCTTCGTCAGTGCGGCGCATGGCGAGGCCGACATCGAGGCCACCTTGGCTGCCGCGCGCGAGGTCTTCGCGACGCTCTGAAGGGGCAGTACTGGCAGGCCAGACAGGAAATTCCGCCTGCCTGCACGCCCCGACAAGCACAAGCCGTGCAAATACCGATAGTGCGGCGACCGAATCACGGCTAGAATTCACCATTGTCAGGAGAGAGTGCTGCATGACGATGTCAATGCAGGACCGCCGAAGGCGCAGGAGGCCGGTCTCACCACCGGTCCTGAACGCTCAGGCAAAAGGACTGGCAAGCGCTGGCTGACAGGCTGGCGTCTCCCCCTGGAGAGAGTCGCTCCACGAGCGCGACCACCGAAGGAGCAAACGTTGACGTCCCCGACGGCCGGCGTGAATCTCTCAGGTAAAGCGGACAGGCGGGCAGTGCATGCACCGTAGCGGTCAGGACCGGTTCGGCGTATGCTTCACGATGCTGAAAACTGCCTGGTACTGAAAATGTCCGACAACAACCAACTGCTGAACACCCCGCTCAACGCGCTGCATATCGAACTCGGCGCCCGCATGGTGCCCTTCGCCGGCTATTCGATGCCGGTGCAATACCCCGCCGGCCTGATGGCCGAGCACAACCAGACCCGCGACTCCGCCGGCCTGTTCGACGTCTCGCACATGGGCCAGCTGCGCCTGGTCGGCCCCGACGCGGCCGCCGCATTCGAGACCCTGATGCCGGTCGACGTGATCGGCCTGGGTGTCGACAAGCAGCGCTACGGCCTGCTGCTGACCGACGAAGGCACCATCATCGACGACCTGATGTTCGTCAACCGCGGCGACCACCTGTTCGTGATCGTCAACGGTGCCTGCAAGGCCGGCGACATCGCCCATATCCAGGCCAAGATCGGCCACCGCTGCGAAGTCGTTCCGATGCCCGAGCGCGCCCTGCTGGCCCTGCAGGGTCCCAAGGCCGTCACCGCGCTGCAGCGCCTGGTCCCCGGCGTCGAGAAGATGATCTTCATGACCGGCGGTGCCTTCGAGTGGAACGGTGCCGACCTCTACATCACCCGCAGCGGCTACACCGGCGAAGACGGCTACGAGATCTCGGTGCACGAGTCCCAGGCCGACGCCCTGGCCCGCGCCCTGCTGGCACAGCCCGAAGTCAAGCCGATCGGCCTGGGCGCGCGCAACTCGCTGCGCCTCGAAGCCGGCCTGTGCCTGTACGGCAACGACATCGACACCACCACCACCCCGGTCGAGGCCGCGCTGAACTGGGCGATGCAGAAGGTGCGTCGCACCGGCGGCGAGCGCGCCGGCGGCTTCCCCGGCGCCGACAAGGTGCTGGCCCAGCTCGACGGTAGCCAGCCGGCCACCCGCAAGCGCGTCGGCCTAATCGCCAAGGACCGCGTGCCGGTGCGCGAGCATGTCGAGCTGCAGAACGCCGAAGGCCAGCGCATCGGCGAGATCACCAGCGGCCTGATCGGCCCGACCATCAACCAGCCGATCGCGATGGGCTATGTCGAGTCGGCCTACGCCGCACTGGGCACCCAGGTCAACGCCATCGTGCGCGGCAAGGCAGTGGCGATGGAAGTCGCTGCCATGCCCTTCGTCCCGAACCGCTACTATCGCGGCTGAGATCCTGGCAGTCTCAATCCCCGGACGCCGCCGCGGCGGCGTCCTCAACATTCACTGATTCCCACACCGGAGCAAACATGAGCCTGAAATACACCCCCGACCACGAATGGCTGAAGATCGAAGGCGACGTCGCCCTCGTCGGCATCACCCACCACGCCCAGGATGCCCTGGGTGACGTGGTGTTCGTCGAGCTGCCCGAAGTCGGCCAGTCCTACGACCAGCAAGCCGTCGCCGGCGTGGTCGAGTCGGTCAAGGCTGCTGCTGACGTCTACATGCCGGTCAGCGGCGAAGTGCTCGAAGTCAACGAAGAACTGCGCAACGAGCCGACCCTGGCCAACACCGACCCGCTGGGCGCTGGCTGGTTCTTCAAGGTCAAGCTGAGCAACGTCGCCGAAATCGACGGCCTGCTCGACGAAACTGCCTACGGCGACCTGACCAAGTAATTCGCCTCCTCTCTGCCACCGCCGCTTTCCGGCGGTGGCCCCATTTTGACTGCCCGGAATCCCAAAGCCATGTCGACGACTACCGCCCGCCCCCTGGCCGACCTTGAGAACGCCAGCGAATTCATCGCCCGCCACATCGGCGTGACCGCTGCCGACGAAGCCCATATGCTGTCCGTGATCGGCGAGGCCTCGCGCCGCGACCTGATCGATGGCATCGTGCCGCGCTCGATCGCCCGCACCAACCGCATGGCGCTGCCCCCCGCCATCACCGAAGCCGAGGCGCTGGCCGAACTCAAGGCCATCGCCGGCAAGAACAAGGTCTTCAAGAGCTACATCGGCCAGGGTTACTACAACACCCACACGCCCGGCGTGATCCTGCGCAACATCCTGGAAAACCCGGCCTGGTACACCGCCTACACGCCGTATCAGGCCGAGATCAGCCAGGGCCGCATGGAAGCGCTGGTGAACTTCCAGACCATGGTCACCGACCTGACCGGCATGGCGATCGCCAACGCCTCGATGCTGGACGAGTCGACCGCCGCCGCCGAA
>JBDLTM010000171.1:0-5483 GCA_039805805.1 Pseudomonadota bacterium
CCAAGCGCAGCGTCGAGGACCATTTCGACACCGCCTACGAGCTCGAAAGCGAGCTCGAGGCCGCCGGCAAGAAGGAGCTCTTGAATGTTGCGCGATCCATCGCGCCGGCCGACATGAGCTGCGTCTTTGTGCGCCAGCCGCGCGCGCTCGGCCTGGGCCACGCGGTGCTGTGCGCCAGGGACCTGGTCGGCAACGAGGCCTTCGCCGTGTTGCTGGCCGATGACCTGATGGTGGGCGAGCCGCCGGTCATGGCGCAGATGGTCAGCCAATTCGCCGAGTGGCGCGCCAGCCTGCTGGCGGTGCAGGACGTGCCGCGCGAGCACACCAAGCGCTACGGCATCGTCTCGGGCAGCGTGGTCAACGACGACCTGACCGACGTCACCGGCATCGTCGAGAAGCCGGCTCCCGAGGCCGCCCCGACCACGCTGGCCGTCGCGGGACGCTACATCCTGACGCCGGGCATCTTCAAGGAGCTCGAGAGCATACCGCGCGGCGTCGGCGGCGAGATCCAGCTCACCGACGGCATCGCGCAGCTGCTGCGGCGCGAGAAGGTTTTCGCCTTCCGCTACAGCGGCACGCGCTACGACTGCGGCAGCAAGCTCGGCTTCCTGCAGGCGACCGTGGACCTGGGCGTGCAGCATCACGAGGTGGGCGCCGAGTTCTCGCAGTGGCTCGACGAGCGCTTTTGCCACGCAAGATGAGCACAAATGAGCAGGCTGCCATGCTGCCGGTCATCATGGCCGGTGGCTCCGGCACAAGGCTGTGGCCGCTGTCGCGCGAGCTGTTCCCCAAGCAGTTCATCGCGCTCGACGGCCAGCGCTCCATGCTTCAGGCCACCGTCGCACGCCTCGACGGCCTGACCGACTCCCAGCCGCTGGTGATCTGCAACGAAGCGCACCGCTTCCTGGTCGCCGAGCAGCTGCGTCAGGTCGATGCCCTGGGCCGCAACATCCTGCTCGAGCCGGCCGGGCGCAACACCGCTCCGGCCGTCGCGCTGGCCGCGCTGCAGGCCACGGCTGACGGCAGCGATCCCTTGCTGCTCGTGCTGGCGGCCGACCACATGATCCAGGACACGGCCGCCTTCCAGGTTGCCGTGCGCACCGCGCTGCCGCTGGCCGAGGCCGGGTCGCTCGTGACCTTCGGCATCGTCGCGCGCCGCCCCGAGACGGGTTATGGCTACATCAGGCGCGGCTTGTCGATAGCCGACGGCGCCTGGGCGGTCGAGCGCTTCGTCGAGAAGCCCGTACTCGAACTGGCTGAACAGTATGTCGCCAGCGGTGACTATGACTGGAACAGCGGCATGTTCTGCTTCCGCGCCAGCCGCTACCTGCAGGAGCTCGAGGCGCATCGCCCTGACATCCTGGAAGCGTGCCGGACGGCCCTGGCCGACCCGCAGCCCGACCTCGACTTCGTGCGCGTGGACGAGGCCGCTTTCCGCGCCTGCCCCGATGAGTCGATCGACTACGCGGTGATGGAGAAGACCAGTTCGGCGGTGGTGGTGCCGATGGACGCCGACTGGAGCGACGTCGGCGCCTTCGCCGCGCTGTGGGAGGTGCTGCCGCACGACCAGCACGGCAATGTGCACCGCGGCGACGTGATCAGCCACGACAGCCAGGGCAACCTGGTGTTCGCCGAGAACGCGCTGGTGGCCACCGTCGGCCTGCATGACCATGTCGTGGTGCAGACCAAGGACGCCGTGATGGTGGCACCTCGCGACCGGGTCAGCGAGGTCAAGCAGATCGTCGCCCGGCTCAAGGCCAGCGGTCGCAACGAGCACCAGATCCACCGCGAGGTCTACCGACCCTGGGGCCAGTACGACAGCATCGACAATGGCGAGCGCTACCAGGTCAAGCACATCACGGTCAAGCCGGGCCAGAAGCTGTCGGTGCAGATGCACCATCACCGCGCCGAACACTGGATCGTGGTCAAGGGCACGGCCAGCGTCACGCTCGACGGCCGGCAGCGCCTGCTGACCGAGAACGAGTCGATCTACCTGCCGGTCGGATCGGTCCATGCGCTGGAGAACCCGGGACGCATCCCGCTGGAACTGATCGAGGTCCAGGTCGGCAGCTACCTGGGCGAGGACGACATCGTGCGCTTCGAAGACCGCTACGGTCGAGCCTGACAGCAGGAAAACCCCATGCACATCGGCTTGCTCGAGGATGACGAGGATCAGCGCGCCTTGATCGCGCTCTGGCTGGAGGCTGGCCAGCACAGCCACCAGGACTTCAGCAGCGTCGCGCAGATGAGGGCTGCGCTGGAACGCGAACGCTTCGACCTGCTGCTGCTGGACTGGCGCCTGCCCGATGGCAGCGGCGCTCATGTGCTGCACTGGGCCCGGGAGAATCTGGGCTGGGAACTGGCCATCGTCGTGCTGACGGCCTGCGACGAGGAAAATTCCGTGGTCGAGGCGCTACAAGCCGGCGCCGATGACTATGTGGTCAAGCCGGCCAAGCAGGCTGAGCTGATGGCAAGGCTGGGCACTGCCGCCCGGCGCGCGCGCCCCGGTGGCCTGCCGGTCCTGCGCCTGGGCGCTTACCAGGTCGATGTGCTGCGCCACAGCATCCGGCTCGACGGTCAGGAAATCAAGCTGACGCAAAAGGAATTCGACCTGGCCGTCTACCTGTTCCAGAGTCCCGGCAAGCTGCTGTCGCGCGATCACCTTCTCAACAAGATCTGGGGCCTGAATGCCGATGTCGATACCCGGACCGTCGACACGCATGTCAGCCGGCTGCGCAAGAAGCTCGCGCTCGACGGTCTGCGCGGCTGGAAGATGGCGCCAGTCTATGGCTACGGCTATCGCCTGGACCGGGTGACCGACCCGAGCTAGCTCAGTTTTCCAGCTCAGGCTGCGCTGACCGGCAGCCATTTCCTCAGCACCATGCCCAGTTGCCGGGCATCGATCGGCTTGGCCAGATGGGCATCCATGCCTGCGCTGATGGCCCGCTCGATGTCTTCCGGCATCGACGCAGCACTCAGGGCGATGATCGGAATCCTGCAGCCTGGACGCAGGCCGACGCCACCCAGTCCCTCCTCGCGCGCCCTGATCGCCTTCGTGGCCTCGTAGCCGTCCATCTCTGGCATTTGCAGGTCCATCAGGATGGCATCGTATCGCTGGCTCGATGCCATCTCGACTGCAGCGCGCCCCGCGTCGGCCGTTTGGACTTCCAGGCCCATGCGCTGCAGATGGTGCCGGGCGACGAGAAGATTGGTCTCGTTGTCGTCCACCAGCAGCACCCTGATCCCGGACAGGCAGTCGGCCTGAGAGGCATCTCGGCCAGTCAGGGGACCGCTCGCATCGGGCGCAGGGCTCGCTGGCGAGGCCGGGCTGAGGTCGGACTGCGCTCGGGATTGAACCGCATCGCCCTTTTGAAGACGGACTGTGAACCAGAACCGGCTACCACGGCCGGGCTGGCTTTCGACGCCGATCTCGCCCTCCATCAGCACTACGAGTTGACGCGAGATCGCAAGGCCCAGGCCCGAGCCGCCATAACGGCGGCTCGTCGAGGCATCGGCCTGCTCGAAGGGGACAAAGACACGCTGAAGCTGGAAACGGTCCAGGCCGATTCCAGTATCCTGGACTGAAAAGAGCAGCTTCGCGTCGGTGTTGGTCTGCTCGACGCATTGCACTGCAACCCTTACCGATCCATGCGGGGTGAACTTGAGCGCATTGCCGACCAGGTTGTTGAGCACCTGCTGCAGCCTCAGGGGATCTCCCTTGAGCCGCTGAGGCAGATCTGCAGGCAGAGCGAACTCCAGCGCCAGGCCCTTCTCTATCGCCTGGATCTCGAACAATGCGCGCGTTCGCTCGAGGATCTCGGCCGGATTCAGCCGCAGCGACTCCAGGCGCAGGCGGCCCGACTCGCAGCGGGCCTGATCGAGAACGTCGTTGAGCAGGCCCAGCAGCGAGCGGCCGGTGGCATGAATCCTGGCGATGAAGTCCTGCTGGTGGGCGGTGAGTCTTTCCCGTAGCAGCAGTTCGGACAGGCCGATCATGGCATTGAGCGGGGTCCTGATCTCATGGCTCATATTGGCGAGAAACTCGGATTTTGCACGATTTGCAGTCTCGGCAGACCTCTTGGCCTCCAGCATGGCGTCATGCTCCTTTTCCTGTGCCTTCTGCCTTTGCTGCAGGGCCAGCAACGAGAGGAGGAGTATGGTGAACTGGACGACCAGCAAGCCGGTGATCTCGCGGTTCTGGCTTCTGATGTCGCGCTCCTGCTCTTCCAGCTTGAGCTTGACCTCGATGGCAGCCGCGATACTGAAGGCCTGGAAATCTGACGCATGCTGACTCAGGAAGCCGTAGAGCTGTCGCATCCCGGATACATCAGGAACGGGATGATCGAACACTGGATGAGCGATGCGCAGGAAATCCTGCAGGATCTGGCTGATGGAGCTGAACTCGGACCGGTGCTCGATCAGGTAGGTGCTCGGGTTGGACCGGATCAGTTCGATCCGGCTCAGGAAGATCTCGTAGCGCAGCTGCAACTCGTCAAGGTCAGCACTGTCTCCGTCATGCAGGACCTGGCCCAGTTCGCTCGTCAGGCGCATGGATTCGCGCTCGAGCTGAAACGCCAGGGCTGCCGTGGCGTCCATGGAGGTCAGCGAATGGCTGGAGACACTGCGCGAAAAGTGAAGGACCTCCTTGACAAGCAGCGCAAGTGAGATCAGCAGCGCGAGCAGGGCGAGTAGCTGCCAGGTTCGCGCTCCCCGGCGTGGATCGGCTGCCGATGGAGGACTCAATGGATCTCCAGCGCCTTGAGCTGCCAGATCGATCGTTCGTGGTAGCGGACGGTCTGCAGCTGCGGACTCTGGTCGAAGGGATAGATGACGAACAAGGGTCCCTTGGTGCGCACGGGAATCGGCTTCCCGTCCATGCGGGTTGCGACGATGACGTCAAAGCGCCGAGCGTCGTCGAACGGAATGACCACCTTGTAGTCGTTGAGCGCAATGGCGGTGATCTGACTACCTTTGGCATCGACTGCTGCCAGCAGGTCGCGCAGCAAGGGGCCGCTGAAGCTAACCGGCTGCTTGTACCAGGGGGTCATGGTCGAGAAACCGTGCTGGGGCAGGGCCTCGATCATGTCGATGTCGAAACTGGCCTGCTCCTGGGCACTGCGCCTGCCAATGCTGCCTCGGACAGTCAGCACGACCTTTTCGCCAGCCTGAGGCAGGGCCGCGCGCAAGTCGAGAGGGAGAACGATCGAGCAGGCAAGCCAGGAATGCAGGACACGCCGACGGTTGTACATCATGAAAGCAGATTCAGAAAGATTGTCTGAACGCAAGCATAACGGAGCATCAACCGGCGTGCGCGACCCCGCCGAGCCGGGAAACAATTCGGCCATGATCCGGTGCAGGCAGCTGATCAGTCGCCGGAATGCGCGACAGATCAGCCCCCGGCCTCAGATGGCGCGTCGGACCATGAGTTCCTTGATCTTGCCGATGGCCTTGGTGGGGTTGAGGCTCTTGGGGCAGACGTCCAC
>JBDLTM010000172.1:0-5457 GCA_039805805.1 Pseudomonadota bacterium
GGCGATGCGCTGCGCGTTGGCAGCCAGGTTCGGGTAGGCAGGGCCCATCATTGCGACCAGGTCGGGCACCAGCTTGTGGAAGAAGGGGGTCTTGCGGCCCAGCTTGTAGCCGTGGCGGATCGCGCGGCGCACGATGCGGCGCTGCACGTAGCCGCGGCCCTCGTTGGACGGGATCACGCCGTCGCTGACCAGGAAGGAGGTCGCGCGCAGGTGGTCGGCGATCACGCGCAGCGAGGGGTTGGCCAGGTCGGCGCAGCCGGTCTCGCGCGCGGCAGCCTTGATCAGCGCCTCGAAGATGTCGATCTCGTAGTTGCTGTGCACGCCCTGCAGGATGGCGGCCAGGCGCTCCAGGCCCATGCCGGTGTCGACGCAGGGCGCCGGCAGCGGCGTGACCGAGCCGTCCTCGTGCATCTCGAACTGCATGAACACGTTGTTCCAGATCTCGATGAAGCGGTCGCCGTCCTCGTCCGGGCTGCCCGGGGGGCCGCCGGGGATGTGGTCGCCGTGGTCGTAGAAGATCTCCGAGCAGGGGCCGCAGGGGCCGGTGTCGGCCATCATCCAGAAGTTGTCGGACTTGTAGCGGCCGCCCTTGTTGTCGCCGATGCGGATCACGCGCTCGGCGGGCAGGCCGATCTCCTTAGTCCAGATGTCGTAGGCCTCGTCGTCCTCCATGTAGACGGTGGCCAGCAGGCGCTCCTTGGGCAGGCCGTAGACCTCGGTCAGCAGCTCCCAGGCCCACTTGAGCGACTCGCGCTTGAAGTAGTCGCCAAACGACCAGTTGCCCATCATCTCGAAGAAGGTGTGGTGGCGCGCGGTGTAGCCGACGTTCTCGAGGTCGTTGTGCTTGCCGCCGGCGCGCAGGCAGGCCTGGACCGAGGCCGCGCGCACGTAGCTGCGCTTGTCAGTGCCCAGGAAAACGTCCTTGAACTGGACCATGCCCGAGTTGGTGAACATCAGCGTCGGGTCGTTGCCCGGCACCAGCGGGCTGGACGCCACGACGGTGTGGCCCTTTGCGGCGAAGAAGTCCAGGAAGGTCTTGCGGATCTCGGCCACAGAGGCCACGGGTTTTGCTGAAGGCTGGGTCATGTTCGGCAGCGCCTGCGGGCGCGACGAGGTGATGGGTTGATCGACATGGGCCACCAGCCGGTGGCCGGTGCATAACCCTTCATTTTAAGGCCGGGCGCGCACGCCCGGCGCATTCCCTTGCCCGGCAGTTTCCGGCCGGTCGGCTACCATATCGCGCAAGACCGGCGCCCGCCGCTGCGGCGCAGCGCCACCACCGGACACCCCATGCGCATCGCCCACCTGATCAACGGCCAGGCCGTCGCCGGCCGCGACCATTTCGAGAGCCTCAATCCCGCCAACCAGCAATTGCTGGCCACCGTCGCCAGCGGCACGCAGGCAGATGTCGACGCAGCCGTCGCGGCCGCGCGCGCGGCATTCCCCGCCTGGGCCGCGAAGCCGGCGGCGCAGCGCGCGCGCATCCTGCACCGGCTCGGCGAGCTGATCACGCGCGACGCCGCGGAGCTCGCGCGCATCGAGACCGCCGACTGCGGTCAGGTGATCGCGCAGACGGGCTCGCACCTGGTGCCGCGCGCGGCAGACAGTTTCCACCACCATGCCGAGCTGTGCACGCGCATGGACGGCCAGACCTTCAGCACGCCGACCCACCTGAACTACACGCTGCTGCAGCCGGTCGGCGTCTGCGCGCTGGTCGCGCCCTGGAACGTGCCGCTGCTGACCGCCAGCGCCAAGGTCGCGCCCTGCCTGGCCTACGGCAACACCGCGGTGCTCAAGCCCAGCGAGCTCAGCCCCATGACGGCCGCGCGACTGGGCGAGCTCGCGCTCGAGGCCGGCGTGCCGCCCGGCGTGCTCAACATCGTGCAGGGCAACGGCATCGACGCAGGCGCGCCGCTGGTCGCGCACCCGGACGTGCGGCTGGTGTCCTTCACCGGCTCGACCGCCACCGGCAACGCGATCGTGCGCAACGCCGGAATGAAGAAGTACAGCATGGAGCTCGGGGGCAAGAGCCCCTTCATCGTGTTCGAGGACGCCGACTTCGAGCGCGCGCTCGACGCCGCGCTGGTCATGATCTTCAGCATCAACGGCGAGCGCTGCACCGCGGGCAGCCGCATCCTGGTGCAGCAGTCGATCTTCGACGAGTTCGTGCGCCGCTTCGTCGAGCGCGCCAGGCGCATCCCCGTCGGCGATCCGACCGACCCGGCCAGCGTGATCGGCCCGATGGTCAGCCAGGGCCATCTGGCACGGGTGCGCGGCTACATCGAGCTCGGCCTGCAGGAGGGCGCGACGCTGCTGTGCGGCGGCGTCGATCGCCCCGACTACGCACCCGCCGTGGCCGATGCCGTGCGCGAGGGCAACTTCGTCTGGCCGACCGTATTCGCCGATGTCAGGCCGGAGATGCGCATCATGCGCGAGGAGATCTTCGGGCCGGTCGCCTGCCTGCTGCCGTTCCGCGACGAGGCGCACGCGATCGAGCTGGCCAACGACAATCCCTACGGCCTGTCCAGCTATGTCTGGAGCGAGAACGCCGGCCGCGCCCACCGCGTCGCCGCCGCGCTGGAGGCCGGCGTCTGCTACGTCAACAGCCAGAGCGCGCGCGACCCGCGCCCGCCCTTCGGCGGCGTCAAGGCCAGCGGCATCGGGCGCGACGGCGGCCACTGGAGCCTGGAGACCTTCACCGAGCCCAAGAACGTCTCGGTCAGCTACGGCCGGCACGCGATCCCGCGCTGGGGCGTCTGAGCGGGCTGCGATCGTCAAGCAGCCAGCCGACACGAGCCGACTGCTCGAACGAGTCACGCCAGACGTTAGCGGCTTCAGTCCTGCCAGCCCTCGGCCAAAGCGTAGGTGAGCTCCGCCGCAGGCATGGCGCGCGCCAACGGCGCTGACTGACCGGCCCACAGCGGCGTGAAGTCGTCCCTCCCCTGCGCTTCGGCCCAGGCGCGCAGCGGCGCCAGATGCGTGGACGCCAGCGGGAAGGCCGGCGCCCGGGAGCTGATGCAGCTGCCCAAGTTGCCATCAGCGCCGAGCGCGCGCATCGCGCGATTCACGATGCCGCGCGCCGGCCTCCCGGTGAAGACATTGGTCAGCGCGGTGTGCCGCGCCGCATCGGACAGCAGCGCCGCGCGATGCAGCGCGCTGGTGCCCGCCTCGGGACAGAGCAGATAGGCGGTGCCGACCTGGACCGCCGAAGCGCCGAGCGCGCGCGCCGCCGCGACGCCGGCCGCATCCGCTATGCCGCCGGCTGCGATCACCGGCAGCTCTACCGCGCACACGAGCTGCGGCAGCAGCGCGAAGGTGCCGAGCTGGGTCGTCAGGTCATCGCCCAGGAAGATGCCGCGGTGCCCGCCCGCCTCCAGCCCCTGCGCGATGATGGCGTCGGCGCCATGCTCCTGCAGCCAGAGCGCCTCCTCGACCGTGGTCGCGCTCGACAGCACCTTGCTGCCCCAGGACTTCACGCGCTCGAGCAGCTCCGGCGCCGGCAGGCCGAAGTGGAAGCTCACCACCGGCGGCCGGAACGGCTCGACCAGGTCGGCCACGGCCATATCGAAGGGCGCGCGTGCAGCGACTGCCGGACCTTCGGGTGCAGGCAGCCCGGCCTCGGCGCAGAGCGGGGCCAGCGCCGCTCGCCAGAGTGCCTCTCGCTGCGCATCGGCCTGAGGCGGCCGGTGGCAGAAGAAGTTGACGTTCCAGGGCCCTTGTGCCTCCCGGCTCAGCAGCTCGAGCTCGGCGCGCAGCTGCGCCGGGCCCAGTGTCGCGGCCGGCAGCGAGCCGAGCCCACCGGCATTCGTGACGGCCAGTGCCAGCGCGCTGTCCTGCGAACCCGCCATCGGCGCCTGGATCACGGGCAGGCGCAGGCCGAGCAGTTCCTGCAGAGTGGATTTCGACATTCCCTCATGCTAGCGCAGCGACTTGCGCCAAACTGACCGCAGGCGCGGGGTGCCATGGGACAATCATGCGATGCGACTGAACCTGATCTACGCCCGCGCCGCCAACGGCGTCATCGGCAAGGACAATGCCATGCCCTGGCACCTGCCGGAAGACCTCGCGCATTTCCGCCGCCACACACAGGGCTGCCCGGTCATCATGGGCCGCAAGACCTGGGAGTCCCTGCCCCCGAAGTTCCGCCCGCTGCCCGGGCGGCTCAACATCGTGCTCACGCGAGACGCGGCGACCGCCGCCCAGCTGCAGGCCGAGGGCGCGCTGGCGCTGGCCAGCCTGGAGCAGGCGCTCGCGCATTGCGCCGCGCTGCCGGAGGCGCCAGCAGAGCTCTGGATCATGGGCGGCGCGCAGATCTATGCGCAGGCACTGCCGCTGGCGCAGCGCGTGCTCGTCACCGAGATCGCTCGGGACTACGAGGGCGACGCCTGGGCGCCCACGCTGGGCCCCGAATGGCGAGAGACCGCGCGCGAATCGCATGTGGCCGCCAGCGGGCTGACGTTCGACTTCGCGACCTACGAGCGCTGAGCCAGCACCCGTCCTGCTTCATTCCCCGAGCGGCCCGCCCTGGTGGTGGCAGCCATTCTGGCTGCCGTTGTCTTGACAGGGTGCATTGCGCCGCTTAAAAACCCTCAGCAACCGGGCACCGTCCGGAGTCAGCAGGGAGGGAACATGAACACGGAAAACCTCGCATCCTGGGTCGACCAGGCGCAACCCATACTCGTCGCCTTCGGGCTCAAGGTGCTCGGAGCCATCGCGGTCTTCGTGATCGGACGCTGGCTGATCAGCTTGGTAACCGGCCTGATCGCGAACATGATGACGCGCCAGAAGGTCGATCCGACTGTGCAGCGCTATCTGGTCAGCTTCATCAGCGTCTCGCTCAACATCATCCTGGTGGTCGCGATCCTGGGCTATTTCGGCGTCGAGACCACCTCGTTCGCGGCACTGGTCGCCGGCGCGGGCGTCGCGATCGGCGCTGCCTGGAGCGGCCTGCTGGGCAATTTCGCTTCGGGCATCTTCCTGCTCGTGCTGCGGCCGTTCCAGGTCGGCGACTATGTCTCGGTCGGTGGCGTCGAGGGCACGGTGGTCGAGCTCGGCCTGTTCGGCACCACGCTGAACACGCCCGACAACGTCAGGACCGTGATCGGCAACGGCAAGATCATGGCCAACGACATCAGGAACTACTCGGCCAACCCCTGGCGCCGCGTCGACCTGTACGCGCAGCTCGCCGGCTCGGCCGACCTGCACCAGGCGGTCGCGCTGCTCAAGGACGCGGTCGCCAAGGTCGGGAACACCCGCGCCGAGCAGGGCGTCGACGTCGAGATCCTCGAGTTCAACGAGTTCGGGCCGCGGCTCGCGGTGCGCCCCTACTGCCACACTGACCATTACTGGCAGGTCTACTTCGACGCCAACAAGGCGATTGCCGACACGCTGGGCGGCGCCGGCTTTCCTGTCGCCACGCGTCCGGTCCGGGTCTACCAGACCTGAACCCGAACAGAC
>JBDLTM010000173.1:0-5452 GCA_039805805.1 Pseudomonadota bacterium
CCGCCCCAGAAAGCGAAAAGCCCCGATGAACCCACCGAGGCTGTAGCGCCGACCGGGAACCCCCAATCCACTTGAAGCTGATTTTACCTTGATCCGGTTAGAAATCAAGAAAAGCAGGACAACGCATCCATGACCGAAGACCAACTCGAACAGGAAACCCTGGGCTGGCTGTCCGAGCTGGGCTACTCGGTCCACTGCGGCTACGACATCGCGCACGATGGCACCAACCCGCAGCGAGCCAGCTACCGCGAGGTGGTCCTGGCAAATCGCCTGCGTGTCGCCATCGAGCGCCTGAACCCCGGCATTCCCGGCTCCGCGCGCGAGGACGCGCTGCACCGGGTGCTGGACCTCGGCATCCCATCGCTGCTGTCGGCCAGGTAGAGCTGGTGCTGCAGCAGGTCGAGACGCTGGGGGAGTCGTGGGGATGATCCCGGAAAATTTGCAGTAGAGGGAAGAGGGCCCTTAAACAGCCATTGCATAACGAAAAACCCCCACCGGTGAAACCCGCTGGGCGCTTGGATTTGGTGGATCGTAGTGGGATCGAACCACTGACCCCCACAGTGTGAATGTGGTGCTCTACCCCTGAGCTAACGATCCAATTTGGTGGGCGGTACAGGGATCGAACCTGTGACTTCCACCGTGTGAAGGTGGCACTCTACCGCTGAGTTAACCGCCCGATCCGAAAATCGGTTTTCCGTACTTCTCTGTACTCACTAGGCGAGGGGGCTGAAAACAGCCCTCAACCCATTGATTTTACTGGTGGGTAATACATGGATCGAACATGTGACCCCTGCAGTGTGAATGCAGTGCTCTACCGCTGAGCTAATCACCCGGAGCGGTTATTCTATGCCGAAAATCGGCCTGATCCAGGCTGGCTGCCAATTTTTTGCCGCTGGCCGGGCAGGGCGCCTGTCACTCCTGCTCGCGCGCCTGTTCGAGCGCCTGCAGGGCGCCGACGCGGCGCCTGGCGTCACCGTGGTAGTACATCCGCACCGTGATCGCCGGGTCCTTGTGGCCCAGGCGCTCGGCGGCATCGGCGATCGGGAATTGGCCGTTGATCGCTTCCGACGCGCCCGAGTGCCGGAACCAGTGCGGCGATATCTGGCGCAGCCGGTTGGCCAGCGACTGGACTTCCAGGTCGTCCGGATCGGGATGCGTGGCCAGCAGCTGCTCGGCAGCCACGGCACCGAGCGCCTTGATCTCGCCGAACAGCGCACGCGGCGTCATGCCGGGATAGGGCGCCTGTACGCTGCGGCGCAGCGAGACCACGACCGGGATGTCGGTCTCGTGGCGCTGCGGCATCGCGGGCAGTCCGAGCGACTCGCGGTAGGCCATCAGCTCCTTCATGACGGCAGGCGTGATCTCGACCGCGCGCACCTTGCGGCCCTTGCCATGCACCGAGGCGAACCAGATGCCGCCACGCTGGCGCAAGTCGCTCATGCGCAGCCCGGCGAGCTCCGAGATCCGCATCCACAGGTTGAACAGCGCCACGGTGATCCAGCGCAGCCGAACGGCGCGCTGCTGCTGCACCGGCGTCTCGGCTTCATGCAGCAGGTGGTCGGTGGTCGCCAGCAGGCGCAGATAGGCGGTCGGCTCGAAGACCCGGTCGGTCTTGGCATCGTGCTTGACCAGGAAGCGGCCGAGGTCGGAAAACGGATTGAAGTCCAGCAGCGCCGCGTCGCCATGCGAGCGCTTGGTGTTGTTGAACTTGTACAGCGACGAGAGCGCCGCCACGGTCTGGGCCACCGAGCGCTGCGACTTGGCGCGCGCGAACGGATTGCTGACGACGCCGAAGTGATTCGGAAGCGCCCTGGGGCTGCGGTCCTGCCAGAACGGTACGTCGCTGCTGATCGCGCGGGCCAGTTCGAACTTGCCCGAGCCCGAGGCGCGGTTTTCCGGGGTGCGCGAGCTGCCGCGCTCATCGAGCGAGTCATGGCTGAGCGCGCGCAGGAAGTCGTGCGCGTCGGCCGGCCCGGCGCGCCTGAGCAGGTCGGCGTGGTGGCCATGGGTCTGCTCGAGGAAATACAGCCAGTAGGCCGCGATGCGCTGGTAGGCGCGATGCGTGTGCGGGCTCTTGCGCTTGAAGGGCTCGAGCCAGTTGCCGACCGCGGTCAGGTCGAACAGCAAGCTGTCCTGCCCATCCTGGCGGAGGGCATCGGCAGGCATCACGAATCCGTCCAGGATTTCGCCGTCTTGAGCTGATTCTCGGGTCATTTTTCTCCAGTCTGGTGCAGTCATGGATTGTGCCGCGTCCTGTGCCATCGCAGCGGCGCCATCTCCCCTGCCGGATAACATACTGGTTCCGATAATTCACATTAACAGAAACTCGATTGAGATTTGTGTTTGAATACGACGTGTAACGTCAAAAAATTACATAAAATCAGGCAAACCTCCAGAATGAGCCAAGAACCATGAACAACGAGCCTGCAGCCCTGCCAGAAGTTGAAAACCCCGCAGTAGAGGTCGAAGCACGGCTGCACCAGGCCATGATGACCTTGCTCGCGCCGATGGCGGCGCGTCAGGTCACGGCGCGCGAAGCCTACGGCGCCATGACTCGGGTCGCAGCGCGCATCGAGGGCGATGTCCCGACCGGCGCCCGCCTGGTGGGCCTGCTGCAGCGATTCAATGCTCAGCGGCCGGCCGGGGTTCCGCCGATCCCGGCCGGCACTGCCGGCGTGGCGCAGGACTGCGTGGCCGCCTACCGCCGCTCGCTGGTGCGCGCCAGCAGCGCAGGCGTGGCCAATCCAGCCTTGCCGCCCGACATGATCGAGGGCCTGAACCACTGGCTCGAGCGGCTGCTCGAACTGATGCGCGAGGAGATCAGGCGCCCCTACGAGGCCGAGGCCGCAAGCCTGCGCGACAGCCTGGACCAGCAGATGACCGGCCTGCGCCAGGCCACCGATGCCGAGCTCGCCACGGCTCGAGCGACCGCCAAGGCGCTGGAAGAGGAAATCCGGCAAGGCCAGCAGCAGCAACAGCTGCTGCTGCTGCAGATCGAGGCGCTGCAGGTCCGCAATGCCGAAATGGAGCTTGGCCAAGCCAGATCGGCGCAGGAAATCCGGGATCTCGCTGCCAGATTGGCCGTGCAGAGCATGCGCGTCGAGGAAGCCGAGCGATCGCTAGGCCAGCAGGCGCAAGCCCTGGACGATGCGCTGTCGAAAGCCGACGAGGAAAGGCGGCAACGCCTGCTGATGCTCGATTCGGCACGCGTGGTCGAGCAGGAGCTGGCGCGGGAAAAGGAAAAACGCAAGGCCGCAGAAGTCCAGGTGCGGTCGCTGGAGAAATTCCTGCAGGAAGAGAAAGATCGATCGGTCCAGCTTCAGTCGGCGCTCGCCGACATCCAGACCCGCCCCGCCGCACAGGCTGCAGTGGCCGAGCGCAGCGGCAGCCTGGCTCAGGGCAAGATCAGGCCTGCGCGCAAGGCCGCGCCGGCGCCGACATCGCTCAGGCGCAAGCCGCCGCGCTGAGCCGTGATGGGCGAATCAGCCAGGATCACCATCTAGAGGGCAAGTGGCTGGGGCGCAGCGCGCGCCGGATGAGTGCGGCAGCGTCCTTGCGATCGGCCTGCCAGGCAAAGTCGAGCGCAGTCAGTCCCTGCTCGTTGCGCAGGTGAGGATCAGCGCCAGCCTGCAGCAGCAAGCCGACTGTGTCGGGGCGGCCGTAGCGGGCTGCCATCATCAGCGGCGTGGTCCCGTTGGGCGATTCGGCGTCGATGTAGGCACTCTCCTCGAGCAGGAGTTCGACCATCTCGGCGCTGACCCGCTCGGCATGGATGGCTGCGTAATGCAGCGGGGCCCAGCCAGGCTTGTTGACTTCGGCGCCGTGACGGATCATCAGCCGCATCAGGCCGACATGACCACGCAGCGCCGCCAGCATGAGCGCGTTCTCACCCTTGGAGTTGACGGCGTCCAGGTTGAAGCCGGGCTGCTGGATCAGGAACGCCGCCGCCTGCAACGAATCCTCGCGCAGCGCCAGCAGCAGCGGCGGCAATCCGGTCTCGTCGACGGTGTCGAGGTCGAAGCCGCGTCGGTGCAGGCGACGCAAGGTCTGGACATCGTCGCGACGCAAGGCGAGCAGGAAGTCGTCGTAGGATCCGGCCTCGACCGGGCGGCACAGTCCCAGCGCGATTCCCGTGAAAGCGACGACACGGGCCAATGCGCCACGTCGAGCCGGCAGTTGCCGCATGTCTTCTAGGGAGTTGTTCATGAACTGCAGGCCTGGATGGCTGGCCTCTTCCCGGCCTCAGTCGGCTGCCATGCCGCGGAACAGCGACAGGGTGTTGGCACGGGTGGCCGCCGCGACCGCATCGATCGACAGCCCCTTGATCTCGGCCAGCTGCTCGGCCACATGCGGCACGTAGGCCGGCGTGTTGGTCTTGCCCCGATACGGCACCGGCGCCAGGTAGGGACTGTCGGTCTCGATCAGGCAGCGCTCCAGCGGGACGAAGCGCGCGACCTCGCGCAGCTCGGCCGCATTCCTGAAGGTCAGGATGCCCGAGAACGAGATGTAGAAGCCAAGGTCGAGCGCGGCGCGCGCCACGGCCACCGATTCGGTGAAGCAGTGGAAGACGCCACGGGCCAGCGGCAGCCCGGCCGGGTCGCTCGAGTTGAAACCACCCTCTTCCGCCAGGATGGCCAGCGTGTCGTCCGATGCGCTGCGGGTATGGATCACCAGCGGAAGGTCGGTCAGGCGGGCGGCACGGATATGGCGGCGGAAGCGCTCGCGCTGCCACTCCATGTCGGCCAGCGTGCGCTCGCCCAGGCGGTAGTAGTCCAGCCCTGTCTCGCCGATGCCGACCACGCGCGGACGACGCGAGAGCTCGACCAGCTCGTCGACCGAAGGCTCGCGCACGCCCTCGTTGTCGGGATGGACGCCGACCGTGGCCCAGAGCTGCTCCTGGCTGACCGCCAGTTCATGGACGCGATCGAATTCCTCCAGCGTGGTGCAGATGCACAAGGCGGAGTCGACCCGCGCCTCGCGCATGGACTGCAGGATCTCGGGCAGCTGCGAGCGCAGCTCGGGAAAGCTCAGATGGCAATGGGAATCGATGAACATGGGGGAAAGGACCGCGCTTCAGACGGTCTGGTTGATGCGGTCGGACGCCAGGTGGGCGCCCAGGATTTCCTCGATGCGCGACTTGAGCTTGCGCGACTTGTCGTCGGCAGGAAAGCACACGCCTATGCCCTGGCTGCGTCCGCCCGAGATGCCGGCCGGGTTGATCCACGCCACCTTGCCCGCCACCGGATAGCGCTGCGGATCATTGGGCAGCGTCAGCAGCAGGTAGACATCCATGCCGAGCTGGAATTCGCGAGCGGTGGACACGAATAGGCCCCCCTCGCTGAAAAGCGGGATGTAGGCGGACTGCAGCGCGGATCGGTCCGGAATGGCGAGCTGGATCACAGCGGGCCGCGCCAATGCAGCACTCGGGACTGGCGTGCTCATTGATCCCTAG
>JBDLTM010000174.1:0-5356 GCA_039805805.1 Pseudomonadota bacterium
CCGACATCACGAGCGAGGACTGGGACTTCTTCTACCGCTGCTACGAGCGCACCTACCTCGAGCATGGCAACCTGCCCTACCTCAGGCGCGACTTCTTCCAGCGCCTGCAGCAGTCGCAGCCCGGGCTCTGGCTGCTGTTCATCGCGCGCAACGCATCAGGCCAGCGGATCGCCGCCAGCCTGGTCGCGCTCAGCGACGAAGGCGACCGCCCCGAGGCCGCCTATGGCCGCTACTGGGGCGCGCTTGAGCGGGTCGATTGCCTGCATTTCGAGGCTTGCTACTACCAGCCGCTGGACTGGTGCATCGCGCATGGCGTGCAGCGCTTCGAGGGCGGCGCGCAGGGCGAGCACAAGATGGCGCGCGCGCTGCTGCCGGTCACGACCTACAGCGCGCACTGGCTGGCGCATCCGGCCTTTGCCGATGCGGTCGAGCGTTACCTGGCGCAGGAAGGTGAACACATGGACTTGTACCTTGAGCAGCTGGAAAGCAGAAGCCCCCTGAAGTCCGGCGCATGAGCGCCGAGCTTCAGGGGGCTTGGATGTCAATCACTAGCCTGGATCAGGCCAGCAAAGCCTGATCAGCCCTGCGCCTTGTCGTAGGCGGCAACGCCGTCGGTGATTTCCTGGTGAGCGGCGTCCTTGCCTTCCCAGCCCAGCACCTTGACCCACTTGCCGGCATCGAGGTCCTTGTAATGCTCGAAGAAATGCTTGATCTGCATCAGCTGGATCTCGGGCAGGTCGTCGAGCGACTCGATCTTGGCGTACAGCGGCAGGATCTTGGCGGTCGGCACTGCGATGACCTTGCCGTCGACGCCGCCTTCGTCTTCCATCTTCAGGATGCCCAAGGCGCGGCAGGGCACGACCACGCCCGGAGGCAGCGGCACCGGGGTGATGACCAGCACGTCGACCGGGTCGCCATCGCCGGCGATGGTCTTGGGCACGTAGCCATAGTTCGTCGGGTAGTGCATCGCGGTGTTCATGAAGCGGTCGACGAACACGCAGCCGGAATCCTTGTCGACTTCGTACTTGATCGGGTCACCGTTCATCGGGATCTCGATGATGACGTTGAACGCTTCAGGCACCTTGCTGCCGGGGGTGACGTGGTCGAGGGACATGGATCTCTACTCTGTGGTTGAAATGAAGAATGTTGGGGCACGGCGGTCGCGCCGCTACTTTTGATTCTAGCCGGCCGATGCCCACCTCATCCTTACGGCCGATGCCCAGGGGCCCGGCCTTGGTGTAATCTTGTCACCATGGCCGAAAGCATGATCCCCCTGCTTGACCTGCGCCAGCAGGCGCTGCAAGTTCCCCGTCCACAGCACTCCCTGCGGCCCACGGGTTGGCTCACCGACAGGCGGGATCGACCGCTGCGCGACCTGCGCATCAGCGTGACCGACCGCTGCAACTTCCGCTGCAGCTACTGCATGCCCAAGGACAGTTTCGGCAGCGACCATGCCTTCCTGCCGCAGTCCCAGCTGCTGAGCTTCGAGGAGATCACGCGGCTGGCGCGCCTCTTCGTGGCCCATGGTGTGCGCAAGGTTCGCCTGACCGGGGGCGAGCCACTGCTGCGCAAGGGGATCGAGCAGCTGATCGCGCAGCTCGCCGCGCTGCGCACGCCCGAAGGCCAGCCGCTGGACCTGACGCTGACCACCAATGGCAGCCTGCTGGCGCGCAAGGCACGCGCGCTCAGGGACGCCGGACTCAGGCGAGTGACCGTCAGCCTCGACGCGCTCGACGATGCGATCTTCCGCCGCATGAACGACGTCGACTTCCCGGTCGCCGACGTGCTCGGGGGGCTCGAAGCGGCGCAGGCCGCCGGACTCGGCCCGATCAAGGTCAACATGGTGGTCAAGCGCGGTAGCAACGAGCAGGAGATCCTGCCGCTGGCACGCCATTTCCGCGGCAGCGGCATCACGCTGCGCTTCATCGAGTACATGGACGTCGGCGCGACCAACGGCTGGCGCATGGACGAGGTGCTGCCCAGCGCCGAGGTGGTCGAGCTGATCCGCAGCGAACTGCCGCTGGTGCAGCTCGACCCGAGCGCGCCGGGCGAGACCGCCGAGCGCTGGGGCTATGCCGGGCCTGACGGCCGCTTCGATCCTGCGCTGGGCGAGATCGGCGTCATCAGCAGCGTGACGCAGGCCTTCTGCGGCGACTGCAACCGCGCGCGCCTGTCGACCGAGGGCCGGCTCTACCTCTGCCTGTTCGCCAGCCAAGGCTACGACCTGAGATCGCTGCTGCGCGGATCGGCATCGGACGACGAGATCGCCGCTTCGGTGGCCGCCATCTGGCAGCAGCGCAGCGACCACTATTCCGAGCTGCGCTCCAGCCTGCCGGCTGAAGCTGGAACGGCCAGGCCCAGGGTCGAGATGAGCTACATCGGGGGCTGACCATGGCCATCCTTCAGGTCGACGCACTGGTGCTGGCGGGCGGACGCGCGACGCGCATGGGCGGGGTCGACAAGGGGCTGCAGCCGCTCAACGGGCATCCGCTTGTCCACCACGCGATCGTGCGGCTCCAGCGCCAGCAGGGCGAGCGCCTGCGCGGCCTCATGATCAACGCCAACCGCAACCTCGAAACCTACCGCGCGCTCGGCCTGCCGGTCTGGCCCGACGCGCTGTCGGACTTCCCCGGGCCGCTGGCAGGCTTCCTGGCCGGGCTAGACCATGGCCAGTCCCCCTGGCTGCTGACCGTGCCCTGCGACACGCCGCGCTTCCCGCTCGACCTGCTCGCTCGCCTGGCGCAGGCAGCCGAGCACGAAGGTGCCGATCTGGCCCTGCCGCTGGGCCGCGACGACGACGGACGCCTGCGCCGCCAGCCGGTGTTCTGCCTGATGAAGCGCGAGCTTCGCGAGAGCCTGCACGACTACCTGCTGCGCGGCGGACGCAAGATCGACGACTGGATCGCATCGCAGCGCCATGTCGCGGTCGCCTTCGATCTGCCCGGGGACGACCCGCAAGCCTTCTACAACGCCAACACCCTCGCCGAACTGCAGGCCCTGGAAACCGGTCTCTGAAATCGGTCTCTGACCCCCATTAAGAAGATGAAGACAATCGAACAGATCGCCGCCGAGCTGCAGGGCTACGACCCGGGCGCGCTGCGCGCCGACGCGGTGAACGAATTCCTGGCCCGCCTGGTCGAGCCGCTGCAGCAGACCGAGACGGTAGGCGTGTTCCAGGCGCTGGACCGGGTGCTGGCCGCCGACCTGGTCTCGCCGATCAGCGTGCCGCCGCACGACAACTCGGCGATGGACGGCTTTGCCTTTGACGGCTCGCAGCTGCAGCCCTGCCAGGCGCTGGTGCTGCGCGTGATCGGCACAGCCTATGCAGGCGCGGCCTGGCAAGGTGCCGTGGGTGCGGGCGATTGCGTTCGCATCATGACCGGCGCCGTAATGCCGGTCGGGCTCGACACCGTGGTGCCGGTCGAGTTCACCCGCATCGATGGCGATGCCGTGACGCTGCCGGCCGGCTGCGTGCAGGCCGGAGACAACCGGCGCCGGCTCGGCGAGGACCTGATGGCCGGACAGCCCGCGCTGCAAGCCGGCACCCGACTCGGTCCGGCCGCGCTGGGCCTGATCGCCAGCCTGGGCTTGAGCGAAGTGAGCGTACGGCGGCGTCCGAAGGTGGCCTTCTTCTCGACCGGCGACGAGATCCTGAGCCTGGGCGAGGCGCCGCGCGAGGGCGCGGTCTACGACAGCAACCGCTACACCCTGTTCGGCCTGCTGACGCGCCTGGGCGTCGAGCCGCTGGACTATGGCGCAGTCGGGGACGACCCGGCCAGCCTGGAGGCGGCGTTTCGCCGCGCGGCGGCCGAGGCGGATGTCGTCATCAGCAGCGGCGGCGTCAGCGTCGGCGAGGCCGACCACACCAAGGCGATCATGAGGCAGCTCGGCGATGTCGCGTTCTGGCGCATCGCGATGCGCCCTGGCCGTCCGATGGCAGTCGGTCGCCTGCAGCAGGAGGACAGCAGCGCGCTGCTGTTCGGCCTGCCGGGCAACCCGGTCGCGGTGATGGTGACCTTCCTGGCCTTCGTGCGCCCCGCCCTGCTGCGCCTGATGGGCGCGGCCGATGTCGCGCCGCTCCACGTTCCGGCGCTGAGCCAGGAGCTGATGCGCAAGAAACCCGGCCGCACCGAGTTCCAGCGCGGCATCGCGAGCCGCGCCGCCGACGGCAGCCTGCAGGTGCGCAGCACCGGCAGCCAGGGCTCGGGCGTGCTGCGCTCCATGGCCGAGGCCAACTGCATGATCGTGCTGCCGCACGAGCAAGGCAATGTGCAGGTCAGCGACCGCGTGGACCTGCTGCTGTTCGACGGCCTGATCTGAATCAGGCGCCAATCAGGCAGTTTGGCCGACCTCGCGCTCGAACTCGGCCTTGAGCGCGAGCAGTTGCTCGGGCTTGAGCCGGTTGCCATGCTGGCTCACGACCGCTGCGGCGCAGCGGTTGGCCAGCAGCGCGGCATGGTCGTGCGGGTAGCCATGGCTGGTGGCAAACAGGAAGGCGCCCGCGAACATGTCCCCAGCGCCATTGCTGTCGACGGCCTGGATGGCAGGCGCCGGCACGGCGGTGATGGCGCCGCCCTCGATCACCAGGCTACCTCGTGAGCCGCGCGTGATGCATGCCACCCGTGCCAGGCGGCCGATGGCGGCGGCCACGTCGACGATGTCGTCCAGCCCGGTCCAGGCCTGGGCCTCTTCCTCGTTGCAGAACAGGTAGCCGAGTCCGCCCTCGGCCATCGCGTCGAGCCCGGCGCGGCAGAAGCGGATCATGCTGACGTCGCTGAGCGTGAGCGCCAGGGCCACGCCGGCCTCGCGCGCAATGCGCTTGCCCTCGAGCGCGGCCTGCAGCCCGGTCGGCGAAGCCGCCAGATAGCCTTCCATGTAGAAGACGCGCGAGCGCACGATGTCCTTCGGGTGCAGGGCCGATGCCTCGAGCTCGGCGGTGGCGCCCAGAAAGGTGCACATGCTGCGCTCGGCATCAGGCGTGACCAGCACCAGGCAGCTGCCGGTCTGGCCCTGCGGCGCGCGCGTGTGGCTCAGGTTGCTCGCGACGCGGTTGTGCTCGAGGTCGGTGGCGTAGAAGGCGCCGAGCTCGTCGTCGGCGACGCGGCAGGAGTAGAAGGCATGGCCACCAAGCTGGGACAGCGCGACCACCGTATTGCCGGCCGAGCCGCCACCGGTGCGTCGCGCCTGCTTGCCCTGGGCATAACGAAGCAGTTCGGAGCGGCGATCCGAGTCGATCAGCGTCATGTGGCCCTTGTCGACGCCCATGGCCTGCAGCTCGGCGTCGGAGACTTCGTATTCGGTATCGACCAGCGCGTTGCCGATCGCATAGAGGTGGTAGTGATGGGAGGACATTGCC
>JBDLTM010000175.1:0-5257 GCA_039805805.1 Pseudomonadota bacterium
GCAACCCGGCCTGCCCTGCCCGGTCTGCGGCTCGACCGAGCATCCACGGGCACAGGTCAGCGAAGCGGTCGACTCGATGCTCGAAGCGCTCGAAGCCCATGCGCTCGGATGCCGAAAGGCACTCGACGAGTTGCTGCAGAAGCAGGCTGGCGAAAGCACCCAGCAGCAGCTCGCCACCCAGGCGCTGGTCGAAATCGACGCCGATCTCTCCCAGCTGGCCGACGAGCGCCTGGCAGCTCAAGACTTGTGGGACGCGCGAGCGCCCCAGGCCGGTTGTGCCGGACTGGCACCGGATCAGCGCGAAGGCTGGCTGGCACGGGAACAAGCCGCAACACAAGCCGGGCTGCATGCGCTGGAATTGCGCGAAGCCGTGCTGCGCCAGCAACTGCGCGAGCGCGAACAGGCGCGCCTGGCCCTCGATGCGGCGCGCGCCGAGCGCGACCTCCTGCTCCAGCAGGTCCAGGCTCGGCAACAGCAGGCGGCACTGGGCTCGCAGCAGCTGCAGTCCGAACGGCAGCAGCTGGCCCGGATCGAGCAGGAAACCGAAGCGCTGCTGTGCCAGCTCGACGCGGCCTTTCCGCGTGCCGCCTGGCGCGAGCAATGGTTAGCCGATGCTCAGGACTACTGCCAGCGCCTGCGCCAGCAGGTGCAGGAATGGACCCGGGCGCGCGAGCGGGCCGACGCGCTGCAGGGCGGGCTGCAAGGCCTCGCGCAGGAAGCCGTCAGCCGCCAGCAGGCGCAGGACCAGGCCAGCCGCCTAGAGCAGGCCCAGGCGCTGGCGCTGCAGCAGGTCGAGACCGAACTCGCGGATTACCACCAGCAGCGCGACGAGCTGTTCGGCGGCCGCCCCGCAGGCGAAGTCGCCGCCGCGCTGCAAGGCGATGCCGATCGCAGCGACGCGCTGCAGGCCGCCTCGCTCGAGGCGCTGCAACAGTCACGCCAGCAGCAGGCGCGGCTGCTCGAGGCGCAGCACCAGACCGGCTTGCGCGGCGCGCAGCAGGAAGCCGCGCGCCAGCAAGCCGAACAGGCGCTGCAGCGCTGGCTGGAAGACTTCAACGCTTCGACCGCCGGGCTGGAGGCAAACCCTGCGCTGGCGCCCGCCGATCTGGCAGACTTGCTGGCCATCCCCACCGAAAACATCGCGCGCGAACGCCAGCAGCTGCAGCAGATCGATGACGCGGTGCGACAGGCGCAGGCCGTGCTGGCCGACCGCACGGCGACGCTAGAGCGCCACCTGGCCAGCCGCGAGCAGATCGAGGAAGCGGATGTACTCGAACAGCGCGCAGCAGAGGTCGCGCAGCAGTTCAAGGCAGCTGGCGAAACGCAGGCCCGCATCAAGCTCGAGCTGGCGCAGGACGACGACAGGCTCGCGCGCTCGGCCGGCATCCGGCAGCGCATCGAGGCCCAGTCCGCCCGCACCCGGACCTGGGAGCAGCTCGGCGAGCTGATCGGCTCGGCCGACGGCAAGAAGTTCCGCAACTTCGCGCAGCAGCTCACGCTCGACCTGCTGCTGGGCTACGCCAACGAGCACCTGCAGGGGCTGACCCGACGCTACCGCATCGAGCGCCTGCGCGACAGCCTCGGCCTGCTGGTGGTGGACCAGGACATGGGCGACGAGCTGCGCTCGGTCCATTCGCTATCGGGCGGCGAATCCTTCCTGGTCTCGCTCGCGCTCGCGCTCGGGCTGGCCTCGCTGTCATCGCACCGGGTGCGGGTCGAATCGCTCTTCATCGACGAAGGCTTCGGCAGCCTGGACGCCGAATCGCTCAACGTCGCGATCGACGCGCTCGACCGGCTGCAGGCCATGGGGCGCAAGGTCGGCGTGATCTCGCATGTGCAGGAGATGACCGAGCGCATCGGCGTGCGCGTGCGGGTGGCGCGTCTGAGCGGCGGTGCCAGCCGGATCGTAGTCGAGGGGCGCTGAACGGCATTTGGGCAAAATACCGGTTTTTGGACTCCCACCCAAGCAAGCCAGGAGACAACCATGGAAGCAAGAGTCATCAATCCGCCGGAACTCTTCGTCGGCAAGGCATTCAGCCAGACCTTCTCGATCGAGGGCGCCAAGCGGCTCGTCTTCGTTGCGGGCCAGGTCGACTGCGACCGAGAGGGCAAGGTTCGCAACCCTGATGACCTGGACGCGCAGCTCAGGGGTACGCTGGACAACCTGGACATTGCGCTGCGGGCACAGGGCGCATCGATGCACGATCTCGTGAAGGTCAACTTCTACATCGTCGGCCTGCAGCCGGCGCAGACGCCCAGGATTCGCGACATCAGGGCTGAGTACTTCGACGCCTGCAAGCCGCCCGCGGTGACCTTGGTCGGCATCGAGCGGCTATCGATGGACGGACTGCTGGTCGAGATCGAGGGAATTGCAGCCCTTTGACTGCCTGAGCCGCCCAGGAGCGAGCCCCGCTTGATTTCGAACATCCCGCACTCATGAAGGAACATCCTGTTCGGGCAGCAGCCTGAGCCCCGGCGGCAGCGCCTCGCCATAGCTCAGCCTCTGCTCGGCGGCCTCGAGCTCGACCACCTCGCTCAGCATGCGGCTCCAGGCCGCGGGCGCCTTGAGCTCGGCCAGGCGCTGCAGCACGCGGTCGCGGTACTCGGGCGCCAGGTCGCGCGCGCGGTCGCCGCTCAGGCGCGCGATCTGAACCGCGGCAAAGGCCGCCTGCTCGACGCGGCGCCAGTCCAGCGCCAGCAGCGCGTCGAGCCAGGCTTGCGCCACCTCGGGCGGCACCACGTTCTGCGCCTGGCCGTAGAGCGAGACGCGCGCGCCCAGCCTTCCGACCACCCACCAGTCGCTGGGCTTCTCGATGCTTTTGCCCACGTCGGGCCTGCACAGTCGCCCGACCAGCCAGTCGCCGACCTCGGCGCGATAGCCATGCGGCACGCGCTCGAGCGCCGCGACCAGCCTGAGCATGTCGCCATAGCTGCCCCTGAGCGGATGGCTGGCCGATCGGCTGGTGACGATCTGTTCCAGGTGGCTGCCGACCGTATGCAGCAGCTCGATCTGCGCCGCCTCGCCCAGGCCGCCGGCGGCGCGCCGCCACAGCGTCCACCATTCGGACCAGTTGTTGCTGTCGGCGCCGAACTGCAGGCCCTGCTCGTAGAGCTGCCAGATCTGGTCCACGCGCCAGTCGTCCAGCGGCGCGCCGGCGCCGGGCCGCAGGCAGTAGCCGGCCAGGTTCAGCCAGGCGCGCTCGTGCGCGGCGGTCCGGCGCCGGCGCCGCGCACGCGCCAGCAGCGCATCGAACAGCGCGCGCGCCAGCGCCAAGTCCCAGCCCTCGCGCGGACCCAGCAGCCGCTCGAGCCCCGCGCGCAGCTGGCTGACCTCGCGCGGCTCGACCCGCTGCGAGCCCTCTCCGAAGACGCGGTCGATCAGCGCGATGGCCTCATTCAGGCGCGGATGTGCGGCTGCCTCGCCCGATTCACGGCCCTCATCCACCTGGGCGTCGGCCGAGCGCAGGTCGAAGGCCAGCCGCCACCGCCGCTGCGGGTCGTCGCAGGCGACCGCCTGCACTTCCAGCGTGCCGAGCTCGGTCATGGTCGCGACCAGGCTGACCTCGACCTCGGCGCGGCGCTTGCCCTGAGGCGGCGGCAGCACCGCGGCCAGCGGCGGCAGCCGCACGAAACCTTCGCCTTCGACCTCGGCCAGCTCGCCCGCCTGCCAGGCTTGATCCGACACGGTCGATGCCAGGTGGAAGCGCACCGCCTGCCCCAGCCGCAGCGCGAAGCGCCGGTCGGCCAGCTGGATCGCCTGGCCCTCGGGCGTACCGCGCGGCAGCACGCAGATGCCCTGCTCGCGCCCGCCCTGCTGCAGCAGCAGGAAATAGCTGCGCGCCGCGCCGCCGCCTATGCCTGCGCCCAGGTCCTGCAAGCGGCCGGCGCGCAGCAGCGCCTGCACCACCGCGCCGCGCGCGACCGCCAGATCCGGATCGACGTTGTGCAGCACGCGCAACGGGCGGCTGCGCCAGTTTTCCAGCAGCTCGGTGATGCGGCGCGTGATCGCGGCCGAGCGGAACACGCCGCCGTTGAGCAGCAGCGTGTCCGGCACCGGAAAGCCGCCTTCGCAATCGGTCGCGTCAGGGCCCAGCGCTGCTCGCGCTGCGTCCGCATGGCGCTGCAGGAACTCGGCCAGATGGCGCGTGATCGCCGCATCGGCCGGATAGGGCAGGCCGAACTCGACAATTGCACTGCGGCGACGCTGCGGTCGCGCGTGCGCCAGCTCCAGCGGCAGGAAGCCGTCGAGCACCAGGCGCTCGGCCTCGCTGCGCTGCAGCTCGACGCTGCGCGCGCCGCCGACCAGGCGCGTGCCCCCGCCCAGCAGAGTGACCGGCACCGATTCCGGCGCGGCGTCCGACAGCAGCAGCTCCTTGGCCTCGCGGCAGCGCTGCACCAGCTGCGACAGCCTTGCCGCCGGCAGCGGCGCGTCGCCCGCCAGCCGGCGCTCGGCCAGGTGTGCGAGTGCGAGGTCCATATTGTCGCCACCCAGCATCAGGTGGTCGCCGACCGCGATCCGGGTCAGCCTGGGCACGCCAGCGGCCTGGTCCGGCTCGATGCGCACCAGTGTCAGGTCGGTGGTGCCGCCGCCGACGTCGACCACCAGCACCAGGCGCGAATCCTGCAAAGCGTCGGCCAGCCGATCGCGGTGCTGGAACAGCCAGTCGTGCAGCGCGGCCTGCGGCTCCTCGACCAGGCGTAGCCGCTCCAGCCCGGCCAGCCTGGCGGCGTCGAGCGTGAGCGCGCGCGCGCCTTCGTCGAAGGATGCCGGCACCGTCAGCGTGATGTCCTGCTGCGCCAGTGGATGATCCGGGTGACTCGCATCCCAGGCTGCCTTCAGCTGCACCAGGTAGCTCGCGCTGGCCGCGACCGGCGAGATGCGCGCCACGTCGTCCGGAGCGCCCCAGGGCAGGATGGCCGCGTTGCGGTCCACGCCGGTATGCGACAGCCAGCTCTTGGCGCTGGTGACGAGGCGGCCCGGCGCCTGCCCCCCGAGCTCGCGCGCGCGGCGCCCGAACACCGCCGCCGGCAATTGCTGGCCATCCGCCAGCGCCGGCTGCGGCCAGGGCAGATTCAGCTCTGCATCGGCCAGCTCGCCTTGCGCCGGGTGATAGCGCAGCGAGGGCAGCAACGGCGCCTCGGCCACCTGACCCGGCCCCACCGCCTGCGAGATGCCGAACAGCTTCGGTTCCGGGTCAGTCGACTGCAGATCCGCCCAGGCCAGCAGCGTGTGGCTGGTGCCCAGGTCGATGCCGAC